>JAISCH010000146.1 GCA_031265725.1 Propionibacteriaceae bacterium | reverse complement strand
TCCCCGCTGCCGCAGGCCTTCTTCACTGACCAGGACGCCTGGACGAAGTTTCCGATCGGAAACGGCCCCTATCAATTGCAGAAAGAGATAGACGAGTCCGACGGCGCGTACCTGGAAGTGAATCCGAACTACACCGGCACTCGGGTGCCGGAGAACACCGGCGTCTACATCCGCTTCTACACCAGCCCGGACGCGGTGTACCAGGATGTGCTGTCCGACAACCTTGACATTGGATCGGCGTCGGGAGCCGGACTGCTCACGGCCGCGACCGACTTCGGAGACCGTTTCATCACCGGCCCCGGTGGACCCAATCAAACCCTGACCTTCCCGCTCTATGACGAATTCTGGGCCTCCGACAAGGGACTCAAGGTGCGCCAAGCCATCTCGCTGGCGATCAACCGGGAAGAAATCGTCAAGACCATCTTCAACGGCTTGGGCGCGCCAGCCCGTGAGTTCACCCAAGAGGGGCTTTACGGCTGGAATGGCAACCTGCCCGGATCGGACGTGCTGGATTTCGATGTGGAAAAGGCAGTCCAACTGCTGAAGGACGCCGGTGGCTATCCGCGCGAGGAATTGCCGATCTATTACAACGCCGACGGCGCTCACAAGGAATGGGTGGAAGCGGTGGCCAACCAATTGCGGGCCAATCTGGCGATCAACGCGGTACCGACCCCGGTCACCACCTTCCCCGAATTCCTGGAGAAGCGCGATAAGAAAGAATTCACCGGGCCGTGGCGGGCTTCCGAAATACCGTTCAATCCCGGCCTTGACGATGTGCTGCGCAATGTCTATTCAACCACCGGATCGTCCAATTCCGGCTCCGGTTACCGGTCAACGGAATTCGAGGAGCTATTGGCGAAGGGACGCGCGCAGACGTCGATAGACGAGGCGAATTCCTACTTCAACCAGGCCCAAGAGGTCTTGTTGCGAGACTTGCCCGCGATACCGCTGTGGTACAGCTACCGGACGACCATCCATTCCACAAAGGTGTCAAACGTCCAGACCTCGGCCTTCGGATCGACCACCTACCTCATCCACAAGGAAGCCTGATGAGCGAAGCCATCACCGCACGGGGGCGGGGGGTCGAATCCCCGCCCCCGGTCCCGGACCCCAATACCGCTGAGCGCTTGCAGAGTGTGCAAACCAATCATGTGCTGAAGACCGCAACGAGAGATTTGCACTACAGCGCCAGCGCTGGCTATCTCGACCTGGTGGGTGAGAATATCGGCGGCGAGTCGGCCGAGGAGCCGAATACGAAGGCCCGGGTGTTCCTGACTCAGTACTTGGCCTCCGCTCCCGAAGACATCGGGCCGGGCAGCGACGGGATCAACCCCCGTCCGGTCATCTTCATCTTCAACGGAGGGCCAGGCTCCAGTTCGGTCTGGCTGCATCTGGGGTTGTTCGGACCCCGGCTGGCCAAAGCCGTTGCCGAGGATCAGACGACTCCGTTGCCGCCGCCCTACAAGCTGATCGACAATCCGGAGTCGCCGCTCGCCTACGCCGACTTGGTGCTGATCGATCCGGTGTCCACCGGATACTCCCGGGTGGTCGGTGGGGAGAAAGCCGATCAATTCCACGGCGTCGAGGAGGACGTGGAGTCGGTCACCGAGATCATCCGGCTCTGGGTGACCCGGCACAACCGCTGGGCCTCACCGCTCTTCATCGCCGGAGAGTCTTACGGCGTGCTGCGCGGCAGTGCGGTGACCGAGCGGTTGGCCCGGCGTCATGGGCTGTATCTGCGCGGCCTCATTCTGATCTCATCTCCGATCACGCCCGGGCCGATGCGGTTCGAGCCGGGCGCTATTTTGAGTTCGCACGCCTTCCTGCCCAGCTATGCGGCCGTGGCCTGGTACCACGGAAAGCATCCAGGCCGGACCTTGGCCGAAGTCGTGCAGGAAGCCGAGGAATTCGCCGACAACAAATATCTCTGGGCCTTGAACCAGGGCAATCGGCTTTCCGGGCCAGAGCGCGCCGAAGTGGTGTCCACCCTCGCCCGCTTGACCGGGTTGAGTGCGGCATACCTCCAAGCGGTCAACCTCATCATCGAGAAGCAACGCTTCTATGCCGAATTGCTCCGCGGCGAAGGCCGCGTCGTCGGCGAGATTGATGGCCGCTTCACCGGCTGGAATCCCGACGGCGCTGGAGAGAGAGCTGTTGAAGACCCCACCGACCAAGTGTTGAAAGGGGCTTTCGCCGGGGCGATCAACCACTATCTGCGCAGCGAATTGGGCTATCGCAACGATCTCAGCTACGAAATCATCACCGACCGCGTCCGGCCTTGGCGGGGGCCGAAGAACCCATTCCAGGACGGCACCAACACCCTGGGCGCGCTGTCGGCGGCACTGCGCCGGAACCGTAACCTCAAAGTGCTCTACCAATTGGGCTATTACGATCTGTGTACTCCCTATTGGGGTGCGGTGTCCGATGTCGCCAAATTGCAGGTGCCGCCCGAATTGGCGGCCAATGTGCGCGTGTCCATCTTCGAGGCCGGTCACATGATCTATATCGACGAGCGCAGCCGCTTGGCTGAATTAGCTGACATTGAGCGTTTCGTCACCGAGGCCAGCGCTGCGGAATCCCCGGACCAGCCCGCTGGGAATGTCCGCTGATGCTTCGCTACACCATTTCCCGGCTCGGGCAGGCGATAGTCGTCATTCTCGCCGCGACACTGTTGCTCTATGCGCTGGTGTACGCGATGCCAGGAGACCCAGTGGCAGCTTTGGCCGGGGAGAATGCGGTGATAGACGAGGCCACCCGGGCCCGAATCTCAGCGCAATACCATTTGGACCAGCCGTTCTTCATGCAATACCTGATCTATCTGGGGAATGTGTTCTCCGGTGACCTGGGCCAGACTTTCGCCGGGCGTCCGGTGACCGAGATAATCGCCCGGGTGTTCCCAGCCACCGCCCGGCTGGCGGTGCTCACCGTGGCGATTCAGACCGTCGTTGGAATTCTGCTCGGGATGCTGGCCGGCAGGCGGCGCGGCGGCGGCTTGGACGGCGGCATCATGGTCGTCACGATGGTGCTGATCGGGGTGCCAACCTTTGTGACGGCTTTCGTGGTGCAGTATTTCGTCGGCGTCAAGTGGGCCTTGGTGAAGCCGACTGTCTCAGCCCAAGCCGGTTGGGCGGAGTTGATCGTCCCGGCGATTGTGCTGGCCCTCGGCTCGCTCGCCTTCCTGATTCGTTTCACCCGCTCCGGGATAGCTGACGCGCTGCGCTCCGAACATGTCCGTGCCGCCCGCGCCAGGGGCATACCGGAGTGGAGGGTGAGTGTGTTCCATGTGTTGCGCAATGCCCTAATCCCGATCATCACCGTAGTGGGGACCGAATTCGGCGCGCTGCTGGGTGGGGCTGTCATCACTGAATCAGTGTTCAACATCCCCGGTTACGGACAGCAGGTCTATCAGAACATCATCCGGGGCGAGTCCGCGCCAACCGTCTCACTGGTGATCGTGCTGGTGGTCATTTTCGTCGCGGTGAATCTACTGGTCGACCTGCTCTATGCCGTGCTGAATCCGAAAGTCAGGTATGGGACCAATGTCTGATCTACTCATCATCGACGCCGTGGCCGCCGAGCCCATCGTTGAGCCAGCCGTTGAATCAAGCGCTGGACCAATCAGCGCACCGGGCAGTAGGACCGTTGAACTGCCGTTGATCCGTGAAACGACGGTCAAATCTCGTTCCACGCTGGGCGAGGCCTGGTACCGGCTGCGCCGATTGTGGAGTTTCTGGTTCTCCGCTGTCATTGTGACCTTCCTGCTGTTGGTGGCGGCTTGGCCGAGTCTGTTCTCTACCCGCGATCCGCACTATTGCCTGCTGCAAGACTCGCGCGCCCCGATGGGGCCGGAATTCCCGTTGGGGGCAGACTTCCAGGGCTGCGACATCTTCACCACCATCGTCTACGGCACCAGGGCCTCAATCACCGTCGGGCTGCTGGCAGCGTTGGGGACCACTCTGCTGGGCACCGTTTTCGGCGTCGTCGCCGGATATTTCGGTGGCCTGGTCGATGCGGTGGTCTCCCGGATCACCGATATCTTCTTCGCCATCCCGCTCATCCTGGGTGCGGTGGTCGCTATGCAGGTGGTGGAAAAACGGAATGTGCTCACGCTGACCGCGATCCTGATGTTTTTCGGCTGGACCGGCACTGCCCGCATCGCCCGTTCAGCCACTATCGAGGCCACCACAAAGGATTACGTCGCCGCTGCCCGGACCTTGGGAGCCAGCAACCTGCGCATCCTGCTCACCCATGTGCTGCCCAATATCCTCGCCCCGCTCATTGTGGTGGTCACTATGGCCATCGGCGGCCTGATCGCCGCAGAAGCATCGTTGAGTTATCTCAGCATCGGCCTGCCGCCCGACGTGCCCAGTTGGGGCAAGGCGATTGCCGACGGTCAGACCGTGCTGAAAGCCAATCCCGGCATCCTGCTCTGGCCAGCCGGTGCCCTCACCGTCACGGTATTCGCCTTTCTCACTATGGGTGAGGCAGTGCGTGGCGCTTTTGGCCCAAGGGTGGCCCGCCGATGAGCCGCAACGACCCTGCCACCCACTTGACCGGTCAGCCACCCACCCGACCGCTGATCCGTATCGATTCGCTGTCGGTCAGCTACCGCGAGCAATCAGCGGTGAGAGCGGCAAACTTGGAGATAGCGGCCCGAGAGACGTTGGCCATCGTCGGCGAATCCGGGTCGGGCAAGACGACCATTGCCAATGCGATCATGGGCCTGCTCCCCGCTTACGCGAACATCTCCGGCGAGATCAGGCTGGGAGACCGGCAACTCATCGGACCGCGCGGCAGTTGGCAAGGTGTGCGGGGCGGCCGGATCGGCTACATTCCCCAAGACCCCATGCTGTCGCTCAACGAGGTGTTGACCATCGGGCAGCATTTCAAGGAGACGATTCTGGCTCACCAGTTGGCTCCGCGTTCGGCATGGCGGGAACTGGCCGCCGAACGCCTGGCTGAAGTCGGCCTAGCTGACGCCGCCCGGCTGCGGCAATACCCCCATCAGATCTCCGGCGGGATGCGGCAACGGGTGTTGATCGCGCTGGCGGTGCTGGCCCGCCCAGAACTCATCATTGCCGACGAGCCGTCCAGCGCCCTAGACGTCATCGTGCAAAAACAGGTGCTGGACCTGCTCAAGCGGCTCACTGAGCAGTTGGGCAGTTCGCTGGTGCTGATCACCCATGACCTTGGCCTGGTGGCGGATCGTTCCGACCGGGTAGCGGTGATGAAAGACGGCCTGATCGTAGAGGTGGGAGCCACCGCGCAAGTGATCGGGCACCCCCGGCATCCGTATAGCAAAGCATTACTCAAAGCAGTGCCGAAACTGTCCTCCTTCCGGCAACGAAAAGCTGCTGCGCAGTCACCAGTGGGTGAAACCCTAGCCGTGACCGGGTTGGTGAAAGACTTCCGGTTGCGCAGAGCCAAGTCAGCCGACGGGGCCGGGAGAAGAGCCGGTAAAACCCTGCGGGCGGTGGACCAGGTGAATCTCAGCATCGGACTGGGGGCTAAAGGCGAATGCGTGGCATTGGTCGGGGAATCCGGATCGGGAAAATCCACCGTGGCAAAACTCATCCTCGGCTTGGAGAAACCGACTGCTGGAAACATCAGTTTCGGTGCGGGTGGCTTGGGAAAGCTATCCCGGAACGAGCGGTTGCAGCGCTGCGCCCGGATTCAAGTGGTCTTCCAAGACCCGTACGCCTCGCTGGACCCGCAATTCACCGTGGCCAGAACCTTGTTGGAACCGTTGGCCATTCACCAGCGGGGCGGGCGCTTCGAGCGGCAGGCCCGGATCAGGGAATTGATCGGCCTGGTCGGACTGGACGATTCCGTCCTTGACCGCTATCCCAGTGAACTCAGCGGCGGTCAACGGCAGCGGGTCGCCATCGCCCGGGCATTGGCGCTGGAGCCAGCCGTGCTGGTGCTGGACGAAGCTGTGTCCGCGCTGGATGTGCTGGTCCAGGCGCAGCTATTGGAGACGTTGCGGGAATTGCGGCAGCGGTTGGGCCTGTCGATGTTATTCATCACTCATGACTTGGCGGTGGTGGCCGAGATAGCCGACAAAGTGGCAGTGATAAAAGCTGGGAAGATCGTGGAATCCGGCCCAGTGGCTGAAGTCTTCGAAGAACCCAGCCATCCCTACACTAGAGAATTGCTGGCCGCAGTACCCGGCCAATCCCATTTCTGAACCAATCCAACCTGAGCAGAACTAATCGATAGAAAAAGAAGGAGCCTAATGTCCAATCTAACCCCAGCCGAGATCGTCGCTGAAGTATTGGCCAAGACGCCGATAATCGACGGGCACAACGATCTGCCAGCGGTGTTGCGCGCCAATGCCGGATACAGCGTCGCCGGATTGGATCGGGAAGTCCCTGGGCAGCACACCGACTTGGTGCGATTGCGGCTGGGTGGCGTCGGTGCCCAGTTCTGGTCGGCTTGGGTGCCGGCCACGCTCAGCGAGCCGGAGGCCGTCGTCGCCACTTTGGAGCAGATCGACGCCATCCATCGGTTGAGCGCCGAGTATCCGCAGCGATTGCGTTTCGCCCGCACCGCTGCTGATATCCGGGCAGCCTGGGAGGAAGGGAAGATCGCCTCCTTGATCGGCGTCGAGGGCGGCCATTCGATTGCCGAATCGTTGGGAGTGCTGCGCTGCCTGGCCCGACTGGGAGTGCGTTATCTGACCTTGACCCACGGCAAGAACACCGCTTGGGCCGACTCAGCGACGGACCAGCCGGGAGTTCGCGGACTCAGTGCGGACGGCTTGGCCATCGTGGCCGAATTGAACCGGATCGGAGTGCTGGTGGACCTCTCCCACACTTCGGCGGACACCCAACGGGCCGGGATCGCCGCCAGCAAGGCCCCGGTCATTTTCTCCCATTCCTCAGCCTTCGCCGTGTCGGCGCATCCACGCAATGTGCCCGACGACGTTCTGGAGGTGCTGGCCCGCAACGGGGGCGTGGTGCAAGCCACCTTCGTGGCCGACTTCCTCTCCGCTGACCGGGGGGAATGGTTCGTTGAAGCCCTGGAATGGGCCAAGGCCCAAACCGAGGGCGAGAAACCGGATGACAGTTTCTGGAAGCCAGCCCCCAAGCCCGCGCAGACCGCTGAACAAGCCGCCGCCAGCAATTCGGCCGCGACCGGTGGCCCCTTCGCGCTGTTTGCCGAATACGCCAAAACGCATCCGGCCCCACCTGTCACCATCGCCACCTTGGTCGCCCATATCGAGCATCTTCGGGACGTCGCGGGCATAGCGCACATCGGCATCGGCTCCGACTTCGACGGCACGCCCAGCCTGCCGGAGGGATTGCCAGACGTGGCCGCGTATCCGCGACTGTTGCAGGCTTTGGCTGAACGCGGCTGGTCCCGCGCCGACTTGCGGGCGCTGACTGGCGAGAATGTGTTACGGGTGGTCCAAGCCGCCGAGGACGCGGCCAGCGAACCACTCTTCAAGGGGCTGCCGTGACACTGGAAGTCCCACTGCCTGGCTCAGCCCAGGACACCGCCCCAGCTTGGACGCGCAATGTCGAATTGGACCTCGGAGTGCGAATCCGGCAGGCCTGGCCGACGGAGTACCCCGAAATAGAGGAGCTGCTGGTGTCCGCTTTCACCACCGGCTGCTGGGTGGCGGCGGACTACGAGAAAGGGTTGCGCAAGCTGGCGGAGCGCTCCAGCCGGTTCCACATCTGGGTCGCCGCCTCGGCGGAGCGGATTCTCGGCGTGGTGCTGACCCCCCGGCTGGAGTATTGGGACCGGGACTTCTTCACCTTCTCCATCCTCGCGGTGCATCCGGCAGGCCGGGGGCAGCGGTTGGGGGAAGCATTGGTGCGGCACTGCCTGAAGCTGGCCCGCACGCATGGCTTCGCCCGGGTGGAGATACATTCCAGCCCGCAGATGAGCGAGGCGCACCGGCTCTACTACCGGCTCGGCTTCGCCCGTCATATCGAGGACGAGACCATCTTCGTCGGTGAGCACGAGGAACGGTTGCTGACGCTGTCCTACCGCATCCCGGACCCGTTACCGCGCGATGCGGCGATCATCGTCCCGACTGCTGCGCGACCGCTGCCGGACGCCAGCCCCTTCGCCTTCAGCCCACCGGATCGTTCCGCTTGGCCGACGTTGCCACCGAGCTGCTTCGAGCAGAGTGGAAGCTATCTGACCACACCGCCCAGTGCTGATCTGACTGCCGAACGGGCGGCGGCGATCATCGCCGCATTGGACCAGCAGGGTCTCACCGGCCAGCGGACTGACGGCTTACTGGCCGGACGACTCGTCACCGATCTCTGGGCCGGGGCGTACACCGTCCTGTACTCCCCCAAGCCGGAAATCGGGCGGGCATCGTCTCGAGTCTTCTTCGCCAAACTGGACCTGCTCAACGCCCGGCTGCGGCATCGTCAGTTCCTGCACGGCGCGGAGCCGGGGACTGACGACGCCCACCTGGCCGCCATCCTGCTCAGTTACGACTTCGGCTGGAGAGCCGGATTCGGCCCGGCCTGTGGAGCGGTGGCGAATTTCCCGCAGTTGTGGGACCACGCCCGGCGACTGCTCGCCCGCACCGGCCTTTCCGGGCTAGTCCCGGCTGACGGCAGCACTGGCCCATGGGGAGCGATTCCGCCCACCGCCATCGTCGCTGACCTGCGGGCGGGTTGGCTGGAGCCGGTGCCCGAGGGCGGCAGCCCGGCACGCATCCGTCCATCCGGAGCCAGGCCGACGCCGTACTCAGCCGATTGGCCGGTGCCGAGCCTCCCCGAGGCCGCACTCGCTGAACTCTCCGTTTTGGATGCCGACGCCGCTCAGGACGCGTCGGGTTCCACTGCCGAGGCGACACTTAGCGCCGTCAGGCTGGACCTGCACCAAAGCGTCATCCGGATGGCCCAAGGTGGCGACGCGCTCACCCAGCAGGCGTTGCGCCGGGTGTTCTTCGCCCGGTTGAGCTGGCTGGAGGCGCTACTGGCCAGTCAGGAATGGCTGTCTGGTGAGACGCCTGGCCGATTAGACGCCAGCGTCTTTCCGCTGTTACGGGTCTTCGACACTGGCTTGCGGGAGGCGTTCCCACCCATCGATCCCAGTCTGGCCGACTATCCCAAGCTGCAGGAACGCGCTCAGCTTTGAGCAACGTTTTCGTCGGGAGTCTTGTCCGCTTCGCTTGCAGTCCTGTCCAAGGCCATCACCGCTGGGAAGAACAACCCGACGACTGAGATTCCACAGAGCAGTACTCCAGAGATCAAATACCAGCGCGCTATCCCGGTGCCCTCAGCGACGACCCCGGCGATGGCCAATCCGATCGGAGACGCCAGCAGGCTCACTGCGTTGAACAGACCCATCACCCGGCCCATCTTCTCGTTCGATGAATTGCGCTGGATGATCGTCATCAGCGGCCCGCCGTAGAAGGCGACGACGAATCCCCAAATCGCGGTCAGCACCAGGAATATCCAGAACATATCCGAAGTCAGCATTCCGCTGAACAGCCCCACCAGCCCGGAGATGAATCCGGCAAGGATGACCAGGACCACATGTCTGCGGCCACCGCCCCAGGCCATCAGCACCAGTGATCCGATCAGCATCGCCACGGCGAAGGTCGCCTCGCTCATCGCGGCCATGTAGCCGTCGCCGTGGAAATGCTGTTGGACCATCAGCGGGAAGAGCGAGCCGAACGGCAGGTAGATGATCATCGCCACGGTGCAGATGCCCATCAGAGTGAACAAGCCCCGGTTGCGTTGGATGGCCCGGAACCCGTCTGCCATATTCGCCAAGATGTGTTTCCCGTCCATGTCCGCGTCCCGCACGGTGGGTATCGACACCAGGATCAGCCCGACACAGGCCAGCACCGCTCCCCCGGCGTCCAGGAACATCACTGCTTCCAGGCCCATCGTCGTGTAGAGGAAGATGCCGAGCACCGGAGACCCGATCCCAGCCACACTCCACAGCAATTGGCTCAGTGAGTTGATCCGGAGCAGATGTTTGTCCGGGACGAGCATCGGCATGGCGGCTGTCATCGCCGGGGAGTGGAATGCCTGTGCTATCGCGCGTGCTCCGAGCACCACCATGATGATGGGCAGATTTGTCTGTCCGAGCCAGATGATCACTCCGAGCACTGCGGAGAGCAGCCCCACACTGGCATCGGAGACCAACATGATCGTGCGCCGGTTGAAACGGTCGGCGAGCACTCCGCCGAACGGGCTGAGCAGCCCCGTTGGCAAGACGGACACGATAGCCGCGATGGAGAGCATCATCGCTGAGCCGGTGGTCTCGGTGATATACCAGATCGCCGCATAGCCAGCCGCGTAACTGGTGATGATGGACATAGCCTGTCCGCCCCAGATGAAGGCGATCACCGCCAGCCAATTGGCCGGCAGCGGACTTCCCGAAGCGGCGAGTTCCGCTGTTGCCTGCTCACTCATTTGGGGGTCCTTCCATCGCGCAGAACAGCAACGGATTAGTTTAGCCTAAGAGGTCGCGCCAATAGCTTGCTTGACTCGCAACGGGATAATGGCGCGCTGGCTGCGTTGTCGTCAATCGACGTAGGTTCCACTACGCCTCTTTCCTCCGCCTGGCCATCACACCATTCTCCCGCCGCTCGCTTAACCAGCAACCTATTGGCGCAACCTCTAAACGGAAGTGGCGGCTCCCCGAAGGGAACCGCCACTTCATTGTCCGTGCGGCGGGTCGATCAGCTCGCCCCGCCCAGCGGAATCTCAGCTCACTTGATGCTGACTGCCGCGCCTGCGGCCTCAAGGGATTCCTTGGCCTTGTTGGCGGCATCGCGGGTGACCTTCTCCAAGATGACCTTGGGGGCGGCCTCGACCAGGTCCTTGGCCTCCTTGAGACCGAGATTGGTGAGCGCGCGCACCTCCTTGATGACCTGGATCTTCTTGTCGCCAGCGGAGTCGAGAACGACGTCGACCTCGTTGGACACCTCTTCCTCAGCGGCGGCTTCTCCAGCACCGGCACCGGCGCCAGGGGCGACGGCGACCGCAACCGGAGCAGCGGCGGTGACTCCGAAGGTCTCCTCGAAGAGCTTCACGAAATCGCTCAACTCGATAAGGGTCATTTCTTTGAATGCGTCGAGCAGTTCTTCAGTGCTCAGTTTCTTGGCTGCCATGATTTTTCCTCGTCTTTCCTATGCGGCCTTCTGTTGATCTTCAAGAGCACCCAGCAACCTTGCGGCCTGGGAGAGCGGCGCGGCGAACAGTCCAACAGCTTTGGACAGGTTGCCATTCATAGCGCCAGCGAGCTTTGCGAGGAGCACCTCGCGCGACTCAAGATCGGCCAACTTCTTGACCGTATCGGCGTCGAGGACCTTTCCGTCCATGACACCACCCTTGATGACCAGATGCGGGTTGCCCTTCGCAAAATCTCTGAGCCCCTTCGCGGTGGCGGCTACGTCGCCCTTCACGAATGCGATCGCGGTCGGCCCGCTGAGCTGGTCGTCCAGCCCGTCGATTCCGGCCTGTCTGGCGGCGATCTTGGTCAGAGTGTTCTTAGCGATGGCATAGTTGGCGTTCTCACCCAATGACCTGCGTAAAGACTTGAGGTTGGCAACGGTGAGTCCGCGATACTCGGTCAGCACGGCGGCCGTGGAATCGTTGAATTGACTCTTCAACTCCTCGACGGCAGCAGCCTTGTCCGGCCTAGCCATGTGGCTCCTTCCCACTTTGGTTATCTTCCACCGCACGACCAAAAGAAAAACCCGTGCGCACAGGCGACACGGGCAAACTCAATCGAGTATTAACGTTTCACCTGCGCAGGTCTTACCGACTCTCTCAAGCCGTCCCTGCGGTCTGCGGCAGCGACAACTCTACGTCACCACCCCAGCCAGCGCCAAATCAAGTCGGCAAAAGTTTGCGGGATTCCATCAAGCGGTCCGGTGACGGCTCAGGCGGTGAGCAGTGAGGCCGGGACGACGCCGATGCCATCGGCTCGTCGGTAGGCAGTGTCTCCGGTGGTGAGCACAAGCGCGGCGGACAGTCTAGGACCCATGCGTTCGCGCAACCATTTGAGATGACGAACGTCTTCTTCACCCACTACGGCTGACAGTTTTACCTCGATGGCCACCACTTGACGTCCGCGCTGGACGATGAAATCCACCTCGTGCTTGCCGTCACGGGTGCGGAAGTGGGAGAGCTTCGCGCCACAGATTCCGGCATAGGTTTGCAGGCTCAGCGCGACCAGGGCTTCGAAGAGTCTCCCGGCGAC
>JAISCH010000119.1 GCA_031265725.1 Propionibacteriaceae bacterium | reverse complement strand
ATCCATCCTTGTCCAACGGTAAAGCGATGAGTTACACGGAAGAGGCGGGCCACCAGCCCGCCTCTTCCAATTCACGGGGCTTCTGCGCGACAAACTTCCAACTTTGTGGCGGATAGCGTGGAGATGGCACGGTGGCTCTGCTAGGTAGCGGGCCGTGCGGCCGGTGGATTCAAGAAATGGTCAGGGCTGGGCGACGGCTACTTCTACGCCTACTCCGCGCAACTCTTCTAAGTGGGCGGGATCGGCGTTGGAATCGGTGATCGCCCATTGCCACTCGGAGGCGTCGCCGAAGACGTGTAGGGCGGTGTGGCCGAGTTTGGAGGAGTCGACCATCAGGATGTGTTCCCGGGCGGCGTTGAAGAGTTGCCGGTCCAGCGCGATGGCCCGGGCTTGGGAGTGGCAGATGGTGTGCCCGGAGACTGCCGCAGTTGACATGAATGCTTTGTCGACCCGGAACTTGGCTGCTTCCTCTTCGGCGTTGGCACCCATGAAGGCGTTGAAATGCGGATCGTAGACGCCGCCGATCACGTGCAACTCGATGCCGCTCACCATGGCCAGGTCAGCGATGATCGCCAGCGAGGGGGTGACCACTTTCAGCGGGGTCTTGTCGCGGAGCAGTTGGCAGAAGATATGGCCGGTGGTTGACGGGTCGATGATGATCGAGTCCCCAGGCTCTACCAGTTCGGCGGCTCTTTGGGCGATGGCCAGCTTCCAGTCCTGATGCTGGTTGCGCCGATAGCGCCAGGAACTCTCGAAATTCTCTGTCCGGGCAACTGTCGCCCCGCCGCGCACCTTCATCAACGAGCCACGGTTATGCAATTCGTCCAAGTCCCGATGGACGGTCATCCGGCTGACTTTCAAAGTCTCGACAAGTTCCTCCACAGTGGCGAAACCGTTGACGTAAAGCAGTTTCATGATCTGCTGGAAACGCCTGCGCTGGGCGACGCTGAGTCCGGCGAAGTCCCAACTGTCTGGTCCAGTCACTAGGTCGACCTCCACGAATTAGCGAGAATTGACAAGGTGTAGCTCCCGGAAAGCATACCGTCGGCGGCATTGACGACGGTATGCTGTTCAGCTTCCGCGTAGGGTGTCCATCAGTCGTTCGGCGAGGATCACCGGGGTCCGGGCGAAAGAGTCCAAAGTGGTGCCAGCCAGATGGGAGGTGATGGTCACGTTGTCGAGGGTCAGGAAAGGGCTGTCCGGCGGCAACGGCTCGGTGTCGAAGGTGTCGATTGCCGCGCCCATGATGCGGTGCTCCCGCAGGGCTTCGATCAGGGCTGGCTCGTCTACCAACCCGGAACGAGCGGTGTTCACCAGGACTGCATGGGGACGCAATGCCGCGATTACCTCGGCCGAGACGATCCGCTTGGTCGCCTCGGTCATCCGGGAGTGGATGGTCAAGATGTCCACCTGTTTGGCCAACTCGACTATGTCCTCCACCCGTGGATAGGGCGCCGAGTCGACTAGCGGGTCGAAGTAGCAGACTTTTGCGCCGAAGGCGGTCAGCAGCCGGGCCACGATCTGCCCGATCTGACCCAGGCCGACGATGCCCACCGAGCGTCCGCTCAATTCCCGGATCGCGTCGGTGTTGGGGAATCCGGGTCGCCAGACCCCGCCGCGTACCTGCTCATGGGAACGGGCTATGTCCCGGGTCTCGGCGAGGATCATGCCCAGGGAGAATTCAGCCACAGCGTTGGCGTTGCGTCCAGGGGCGTTAACCACCGGGATGCCGCGCGCTTCGGCTGCGGCGACATCCACATTCTCCACGCCAGCTCGTAGCACGCCGATTGCTCTCAACTTCACGCCTTGGGCGACGACGGAGGCGGGCACCGGACAGAAGCCGGTGATCAGCACGTCATAGTCGGCCAAGTCGTCGTAGATCCCCTCCGGCACGCCGATAGCTTGGGGCCCGTGCTGCTCGACCAGCAGGTTCTCCGCCTGCATATGCTCCACGGAATCATGACGCCACTCGCGGATAGTCAAGTCCGCCGTCAACTCCGGCATAGTGGCGAGACCAGCTTCGAGCATCTCAGCACCGACAATCAGATCTGCCAAGGCGAGAATCTTCATCTCGGTCGCCTACTTCGCCAGATCGCGGTAGACGGTCAACGCCTGGGCCGGGTCAACCTCGTCGTGGACGATCGCCGATAGCGCGGCCACCATCGCAACTGGGTGCGGGTCTTGGGTGATGTTGCGGCCCACGGCCACCCCGGCCGCCCCAGCGTCGATGCAGTGCCGCACGAAGCCGAGGTAGTCCTCCAAGCCAGTCTTCGGACCTCCCAAAGCGACCACTGGCACGCTGGCGTCTGCGGCGATGAGAGCGTCCTCGGGTTCGCCGGAATAGCGCGTCTTCACAATGTCCGCGCCCAATTCGGCGGACAGCCGTACCGCTCCGGCCACGTTCTTCGGGTCTCGGTGCGCGGGTTCTTTGCCGACGAAGGTGACCGGCAACGACTCAACGATCAACGGGAGTCCGTATTCCCGGCAATCGCGGTACAACTTGTCGATGGCCAACTGCATCGAGACGTAGTCCGGTGCGCCAGGGAAGGCCATTACGACTGCCCCGTCAGCGTCCAAGCGAACCGCGTCCAGGGCGTCATTGACGATGAAAGCCCCTGGGACCGACCCCTCGTAGATATCGGTGACGGCGTCGCAGCGCAGCACCATGCCGACGCCCTGTAACGCGGGCCAATTTCTGCTGGCGATGCCCTTCGGCACCAACACGGTGTTCAGGCCGTGGGAGACCATCTGCGGCACGGCGGCGACGGTCTGGTCCACTCCGGCGCTGCCAGCCATGAAATTCGGCGCGTCCAACGCCAAGATCACAGTGCGCCCGTCAGGGCCGATTATGCGGGACATTCGTCTACTCGTGCTCATCGCCACTCCTTCGCTGATTGTACAAAATGTTCTAAAAAGATAACGAAACGCTATCAGTCGCCCAAAGAATATTGCAATATGTAACATGAGGCTGATACCTTTTCGTGACATAGCCCGAGAACAGCGGGCGCGCTTCAAGGAAGAAGTCACTGTAAGGAGTAACTTATGAGCTTCCGAAAACCCCTAATCGCAAGCCTGCTGGTTGCCGGCTTATTCGCCACCGCCGGTTGCGGCGGAACTCCCGCAAATTCCCCAACTGGTGATGCACCAGAGCCTCCGGAGGGCAAAGAGTACAACGTCACCCTGATCCGTTGGGACGCTAACGACGACTTCTTCAACGGCATCCAGGCCGCTGAAGAGGCGGAATATCAGCGTCTTGAGAAGGAATTGGGCGTCAAATTCAATGTCACGGTCGCAGCGGCTGTGAACGATGAGGCTAAGCAGGTCGACGCCCTGCAGGCCGCCATCGCCAAAGGCACCGACGGCGTCAGCCTGGTCTCCTGGCGCGGAGCCGCCATGACGAACCTGGTCAAGCAACTCGGTGATGAAGGCATCCCGATTGTGACGCACAACTCATTCGTGCCCGGCGTCGAGCAGACCTTCGTCTCCTTCGATGGCGTGACCGCTGGGGAGAAGGCCGCACAAGCCGTCGTCGACACCTTGGACAAGAACCGTGGCGAAGACTGGCGCAAGGGCGACGGGGTCATTGTCGAACTCCGCTGCCTGATCACCCTGTCCACCGATGTGGACCGGCATAACGGCATGCACAAGGTCATCGACCCGATCATGGCCGCCAACGACAAGATCAACTATGTTGAGCTAGAGGCCGAGTGCGACGGCGAGAAGGCCCGCAAGATTGTTGACGACGCCATCACCAAGTACGGCGCCGAGAAGCTTCTCATGGTGCTGGCCATCGATGGCACGGCAGCTATCGGCGGTGCCATTCCGGCGCTGAAGGCTGCTGAGATCCTTTATCCGAACACTGATCCCAAGTACGTTCCGGTCGCTTCCGTCGACTGCTCCAAGGCTGAACTCGACTCCATCTCCGCAGGCGAGGAAACGGAGTGTTCGGAGCAGCCAGCCGGTGCCGAAGGTACGGTAACCTCGTACCTATTGGCTGACATGATGATTAACGGCGTAACCAAACCGACAAAGGATCCCGCCGCAGTGCAAGAGGCGATGAAGGCCGCCTACGGCGATCAACCGTGGATGCCC
>JAISCH010000234.1 GCA_031265725.1 Propionibacteriaceae bacterium | reverse complement strand
ATAGCCGACGCCATCCGGGCCCAGGACGCCTAGGCCGCCCGGAACGCCTCACAGGCCCATATCGAGCGGATCAGGAGTCATTTCGCCGAATTGGTCGGGACACAGCCGAACTGATCAGCGGCGGCAGCCAATGCCTCGTCCGCGTCCTGGAAGGGAACGATCATCACTTTCGCCGTCTGGGGGAGGCGGCGGCGAACCAGTTCAATCGCCTGTGGGTATTGGGCGAGGGTGAAGGTGTCGGTCAGCAGTTTGCTCGGCTCGATGATGCGGGCGGCGATCAACTCGATCACCTCCGGCCAGATATTCGGGCTGCCCAGCGAACCGAACAATTCCCAGTCGTTAGTGACCAATTCATCGACTGGCAGCCCGACCGTCCGCTGCCCGGTGAAGCTCACCGAGGATATCCGCCCACGCGGAGCGAGATGGCTGAAGGCTTCGGCAAAGCCGCGCTCGCTGCTGGCGGTGTCGAAGATGTAGTCGACCTTCTCCCCATCCGCTACCGGGCGCGCCCCCAAGGCGGACAATCTGGCCCGGCTGCTCTGCCGCCCAGCCCAATAGACCACCTCGGCGGAAAATGCCTTCGCGGCGATGGCGGCGGCGAGATAGCCCAGCGTCCCCCCGCCGTTGATCAGGATTTTGTGCCCGGAGCGGAACTCCAACCGCTGCAGCCCTTTGTAGGCGACGGCGGCTGGCTCGGTCAAGGCGATGTCTTCCAATCGGACGCCGACCGGCACCAGATGCGCGGACAGGGCCGGAAAGCTGAAGAATTCGCTCAATGCCCCGCTCTGCCCGAAAAGGCCGGTCTCCCGGCGATCAGGGCACTGGTGGTAGTTGCCCGAATCGCAGACCGGGCAATCCCAGCAGCCGATGCTGCATTCCCCCACCACCAAGTCACCGACAGTGAAACGATCACTGGCCGTGCCCGGATCGACTACCACGCCGACCCACTCATGCCCCGGCGTGAACGGCCAAGTGGCCATCCCGTTGCGCAGGTAGACCATCGTCCCGTCCAGCAATTCCATATCGGTCGCACAAATGCCGACCCGCAGCGAGGCGACGATCAATTCTCCCGGCCCGGCCACCGGCGTCTCGACTTCCGCAAAGGCATATTGCCTGGGCCCTGTGATACTGATCCGCCGCATAGCGTCTCCTTCGACACCCGACACATTCAAAATGTGTCATATCATCATACATTGGCTCAGCGGCTGAGCGCTATCCCCCTGTTCAAACCTGACAAAACTAAGCGTCGATGGGATGACGACGCCCCGGAAACTTCGCCAAAGTGGTCAAAAGATCGTAAATGACCCAGCAACGGGGTCTGCGGACCCAGCGGGTCCGCTCAGCGCAGCGCGCGACGGACCAGGGTCTGCGACTCCGCGATCCGGTTCAGTTCAGCCTGCACCGGGTCCACCGCGCGGGCTTTGACGACGGCCTCGACCTGCTCTATCAGCAGGTTCCGGGCAAGTTTGGCCTGGTTGCGGGCGGTGGGACGGACCAATAACCGGCCGAGCAGGCCGCTCAGCACTCCGACGACCAGGCCAGGGACGATCAGCCAGAGCGGGGCTGGAATGGCCAGCCAGGTCAGCGGGGGCAACGCCGGATAGCCGAACTCGGAGAGCACCGGGCTGGCGAGCAGCCAACCCAGGCCGAAGACGACCCCCAGCATGCAGACGATCTTCAACGCCCGGAAGGCGTTCCACCAACCCAGATCGGCCAGCGGCGGAGTCTTCTGCACGGCGATATCAGCGAGTTGCGCCATCAACTGATTCAACTCCCGGTTGGCGGCGGTCGAGACCGCGCGCTTCCATCCGCTCGGCAACCCGTCGCCCAAACGCTCAGCGAACGTCCGCAACGCCTCTTTCACCTTGGCCCTGCCGACCGCGCCCTGGAAGCTGATCGGCCCCTCTTCCTCGGTCAGATCGAGCTGGACCTTCTGCGATGCCTTCACCCGCCGGAGCGGGTCTGAGGCCCGCCGATAACGCTTGGCGACGAATGGCCATCCGGTCACTGCCTGGCCCCTGGTCAACCATTCCTGCTCAATCGCAGCAGTCTTCTCGCCGACTCCGGCCACATCGCTGACCGCCTCGGCCAATTCAGCGACCTGTCGCCGGTTGACCACCGGAGTCGTCTTGCCCAATTCGATCTCTATCGAGTAGGCGGCGACGCTGATGTCCCTGGACAACCTGGCCGTCATGGCTACCTTGGCGGCGACCGTCCGTTTCACCATGTCCAGCAACGACGGCACTCCGGTGTTGAAGGCCACTGCGGTGACCACGATGCGGGTCGCGTTGAGCTGGTTGTCATTGAGCAGCCGCCGCATATCGCGCACACAGCGGTTCATATCGGCCTCAGACAGCACGTCGGCCTTGTTGAAGGCGACCATCATGACTTCGGCGTACTCGCTCAGCGGTTTGAGGTAGCCCTCATGCAGGGCGGCGTCGGCGTATTTCTCCGGGTCGACCACCCAGATCAACGCGTCGACCACCTTCACCAACCGGTCCACGGTCTCCCGGTGCTTGTCCTCCACCGAGTCGTAGTCGGGCATGTCGATCAGCACCAAGTCGTTCAACTCGGGGTCGTCCGACTCGAGCAGATGGCGCTTGCCTATCTCCAGCCAGTCGAGCAGTTTTTCGGGCAGTTTCTCCCCCCAGACGACCGCCCGCGCCTCCGAGGTGGTCGGACGACGCACCGCGACTTCAGCGAAATGCTTCCCGGTGAGCGCGTTGAACAGGCTGGACTTCCCAGCGCCGGTCGGCCCGACCAGGGCCACCACGGTCTTCTCTCCGCTGATCGCAGTGCGCTGCCCGGCCCGCCTGAGCACATCACGCACTTTGGCTATGGTCGTCCGGTCCACCCGGCCCTCGACCAGGGCGAGCACCTGTTGCAATGCCTGCACCCGGCTGGCGAGGTTTTCGGTATGCGCGCTCAAGCGAGCCAACTGCGTGGTTTGAGCGTCCATCACCGCACCTCACTCACTAAATCGACGGCTAATCTTGAATCGTTGTGGCGGGACCGCTCTATCTCGACGAGGGCATTGGCCAATTCCACCGCAATCTTTGAATCGACTTCCAATCCATCCAACAAGCTGTCATAACGCGATTCCTCGCTATTGAGCAATTCGCTGATCCGGTAGTCGAGATTGTTCTTGGCATTTCGGGCGAGTTGACGCACCGCCTCCTCTCCGAACACGGCTTCCAACACTCGCTGCGCCAACACCGCAGTTCCTCCGGCGACGCCGAGTTCCGCACCGAGCAGCCCGCCCGTGTGCGCGAAGACGAAGATCATCAGCGCCACCCCGACGCCGTTGATCCCCAGCGCGAGATAGCGCGCTTGGGCCCGCTTCGGCACCGCCGTCTCACTCACCATCCGCAACACATCGGCCTGCCAGGCCCGCACCAATTCACTGGCCGCAGCCGGCAATTCCGCCGAGCCGCGCCCGGCGTTCCAGTCGAGACCGGCTATCACTTCCCGTCCAGCGGGATCGGAGTCCCAGGCGTCGTGTACCCGGCCCGCAGCCGCCTCGGCCTCCTGCCGGATCAAAATGTCCAGGCCAGCCTCAATCGCGTTGCCGACTTGGACGGCTTGTTTCGACGTGCCGGAGAAGAAAGCGGTGATCCGGTCGCGCAGGGTGCCGATCTTCTGCTCGACAGCGCGGAAGAACTGCCCGGTCCCCACAAAATCGTGCCATCTCGCCAGCACTTCCCCGCGCAGCATCGTGCCGTTCGCGGTCTGCTCAGCGATCCGGACGTTGGCCTCCCGATACGCCTTGTTGGCCATTTCGCGCAGGCTGGCCAAGCTGACTTCCTGCTCGTTCAGCGCCGAGACGACTTTGGGCACATTCCTTGACATCGCCTCGATGGCCCCGCCCAAGGTCTGCGCCACTGCCCGTCGCCGCGCCGCCGCATTGCCAGCTAGCTCGGCCAGCCAGCCATTGATCTCGGCGACCAGCGCTGGCGGCAACAGCCCGTCGCCGTCCAATTCGGTCTCCGGGATGCAGAAGAGTTTGGACGATCCCAGCCCGCGCTGGCGCAACATCTCGGCCAGATAGCCGGAGACTTCTCGGGTCGCCGTCGCCGGAACCCGGTCCAACACCACCGCGACCATCGCGTTGCGCTCGGCCGCATGCCGCAAGTGATCCCAAGGCACCGCGTCGGCGTAACGAACGGCGGTGGTGAGGAAAATCCATAGGTCGGCGGCAGCTAGCAGTTGAGTGGCGAGTTGCCGGTTCTCGGTGACAACGGAGTCGATGTCGGGAGCGTCCAAGATGGCCAGACCCTCCGGTAGCGCCGGTTCCGCAGCCAGCCGCAGCGTGTTGCCGTCTTCCTCATCGCGGTTGCGGGCCAGTCCCGGCAGGATTCGGTCGGAGTCGAACCAGTGCAGGTCCGCTGGATTGTGGACCAGGATCGGCACCCTGGTGGTGGGGCGCAGCACCGAGGAAGGGCTCACCACCCGTCCCACCAGCGAATTGACCAAGGTGGATTTCCCCGCGCCAGTGGAGCCGCCGACTACGGCGAGCAGCGGGGCGTTCTGCTCAGCGAGCCTGGGCAGGATGTAGTCGTCGAGTTGGGCGAGTTGGCGCCTGGCGTAGTCGTCGGCCGCCACCGCAGATGGCAAATGCAATGGAAGACGTATCCCAGCCAAGGCGGCCCGCAGTTTTGCCAGCGCCGAGTCAAGCTGATGTGTCTCCATCAACGACTCCTATCCCTGGGGTGGCCCCCACTTTGGATCTACAGCAGAATACCCAGCAATACTGCCATTTGCCTCTATCTCAGTGGGCCAGTTGCCAGATTTCGTTTTCAAAGCGCGTTTTTTGAGACGCAGTTTTGGCCAAGTGATCCGCATACCGCGCGGATTTGAGATCGCATTTGGCCGCAATTTGCGGATTTTCCACAACAATTCCTCCGCCCGAATATTAGCTGACCCGTCGATTATCCCGTTGGTCTCGGCATCTCGCAAGTAAGCCAATTCGGTCATCGCACCCTGCAACTCTACGGTGGCCAACCAAACCGACCAGCCTTTCGTCAGCGCGATGAAAGCGGCGTAAAAGCGAGTCCGCAGCCGGGAGAAGACCAACGGGTCGGACTCCGCCAGCCAGCCCACCCGCACGTAGTCAGCCAGGCGACTGCGGATCAACCGGCCCTGCGCCAAGACTTGCCGGACCATATAGATCACTGCCGCAAGCACTAAGGGGATGGCCACTCCGAAATAGAGCGGATACAGGGACTCAGTCGTCCCGTCGCCCCCCACCGAAGACTGGGAGTTGAACAACATGTGGCCCCCGACTGCAAACAGGTATCCGGCCAGCGGCGCTATGATGCGGACGACCTTGCTCCTGGCCCGGATGGCGACAGCCACTCCGATGGCGGTCATCATCGTGAACAGCGGGTGGCCGAAACAGGTCCAAAACCCGCGCAGCCAAACTATGTAAGAGATGGCAGACTCGACGTCACCGACATTGATATTGCGGGTGGAATAGACCATCACCCGGGCGTAGTAGAGGATGTTCTCGACGAAGGCGAAGCCTGCCGCTGACAATCCGGCCAGGCTGACCAGCGACAACCGGGAGACCAGCCGGTAGCGCACCAGGATCGCCAGCAGGAAGATCACCGTGGCCTTGGTCGCCTCTTCCACGAAGGGGGCGACGAAGATGGCAGGGCGGGGATTCTGGGTGGGATCGCCATCCCCGTAGACATTCATGTGCGCGGCGGCCCAAGAATTGATCTCGATGGACAAGATCACCGCGACACTGGCTCCCCAGCCCAAGGCGAGGAACCAGAGCAGCGGCTTCTGCGGGCGGAACCTGTCCACAATGAGGAAGACCAACACCCAGAAAGCCAAAGTCGGAGCCGCCGCCCAAGCCGCTCGCTTAACTGCGGTCGCATTGATCCCCAGTATCACCCCGCCGGGCACCACCTGATCCTCGCCCATAATCATGTCGAAAAACAGCACCAGGCACAGTGTGTAGACGATCACCGCCGCCAGCAAGATCCAGGTCCATTTGGAGGTGAGGATGCGCTTGGCCAACGGTTTGCGCTGCGGTTCGCCGGGCAGATTGTTGACCAGTCGGGCATATTGGACCAGATTACTCACCCCCCCAGCGTACAAGCCCCCCGGCAAAAGATGGTGTAGCGTTTAGGCCATGCGACGGGTACTCGCTCTGTTTGTGGTCACAGGGGCGCTGGCCTTGACCGGATGCACGAATCCCGGCGTGGGAGTATCCGGTGGCAAGGTGGACGGATTAGTCGGCGACGAATTGGTCGCCGTCAGTGTTCCGGATATTGCCGGGGACTATCATCGGGTGCTTCAGTCCCATCCGCAGGGCCGGGTGGAGGCTGGAGATGTCATCGCCCAGTTGGACAGCCGATTGCTCGAAGCCAGAGCCGATTTGGCTGCGGCGGGCCTGGAAGTCGCCAGCGCTGAGGCCGCGCAGAGCAAGAGCACCAGCAAACCCAGCAAGACTCAGCAGCCAGCC
>JAISCH010000053.1 GCA_031265725.1 Propionibacteriaceae bacterium | reverse complement strand
GTATGCTGCGACACAAAACCGAACGGCGTATCCCGCAAGAGACACCTGGCCAGGGGGAAGGGCTTCGTGGGTGACGAGGGGGAGTGGCAACCCGGCCAACTAGGGGGTCAGCAATAACTAGTGAGCAGGGTCACTAGTTGCTCACGAAATCATCTTTCATCCGAATTCCGGTATGGCAATCGGCATCACGAGTCGAGATGGTGAGGGCATTGTTAATTGGCGATGCGAGGCCAGCGAAGTGGCTGGACCGAACCCGCTGATGCTCCCGCTACCTGAAGAGAAAAACGAGGAGCAGAAAGGATGAAGCGATGAAGCTCAGTGATAAAGGCGAGTTGGCCTACAGCCAGCTCAGCAGTGGGCGGCGATGGTTCCTGTTGGTCTTGGCCAGCATAGGCAGTTCGATCATCTATGCCCCGGCATATTTGAAGGCGGTCTTCTACGACCCGCTGCAACAGGCCCTCGGCGTCACCAACACCGAATTAGGCGCGGTCTTCGGCGCGTACGCGATCACCGCGTTGATCTGCTACCTGCCTTCGGGAATCATCGCTGACAAAGTGCGGATGCGCACCCTGTCCAGCGTCGGATTCCTCTCCACCGCTGTGCTGACTGCGGTCTACGCGATGCTGCCGAACCTAGTCGTCCTCTACGCGGTGTTCGTGGGCATGGGCGTGACCACCATCCTGATCTGGTGGGGAGTGCGCTTCAAGCTGGTCCGGCTGGTCTCCAAAGAGGACGAGTACCCGCGCCGGATCGGGCTGTCCTACGGCATCTACGGTGTGGCCGGGCTGCTCATCGGCCTGGTCTCGGCGGCCATCGTCTCGATGGTGGGCGAGAACCTGCACCTCGGCGTCTCCATCTATCTCGGCTTCCTCGCCGTGATCATCGGCATCCTCGGGGTGCTCTCGCTGCTGTTCATCCCGAAGTTCAAGGGCGAGATCAAGGCTGAGGGCGGCTTCAACCTGTCGGAGTTCGTCTCCGCCGCGAAGAGCCCGGTGGTCTGGCTGGCCGCGTTGAGCTGCTTCTTCGTCTACTTCTTCTACACCGGCGTCACCTACACCACCCCGTACCTGACCGGCGTGCTGGGCGCGTCGCTGTTCGTCACCACGATCATCGCCAACATCCGCAACTACGGCATCACCTTGTTGTCCGGCCCGATCTTCGGCGTCATCGCCAACAAGTTCAAGCCGTCGATGACCATCGTGGTCGGCTCGCTGGCCTTCGTGGTGGCGCTGCTCGGCCTGATGGTATTGCCCAAGGAGGCCGGATTCATCGTCGCCGCCGCGATCCTGGTGATCGTGCTCGGCTTCATCGCCAACGGCGCGTTCGGCGTGGTCTCCGCCCAGCTCACCGAGGGCAGCGTCCCGCTGCACTACTTCGGCGCGGCCACCGGCATCCTGTCGGTGATCGGCTTCCTGCCGGACACCTTCTCCAGCACTTGGTTCGGCGCGATCATGGACGCCCAGACCGACTCCGCTGGCAATGTGGCGGCTGGGGCCTACGAGCAAATCTTCTACATCCTGATCGGCGGTGCCGTGTTGGCTGCGCTCTCCTCGTTGGCACTGTGGCTGTTCATGAAGAAGAACCCCGCCGCCAAAGCTGAGGCTGCCGCGCCGGAAGCCGCGACAGTTTAGCCGAAGAGTCGAAAGTCCTCCCGTCGGACTAGCGGGCAACTGATGGTCCAACTCCCGGAGTCGATTCCGGGAGGACGGGAGGGCAGCCGATGAACAAGGGGGAAAGATGGCGACATTCAACAAGCTGGACGTGCTGAGCCGCGTCTCGCCGCAGATGCGGGCGGTGCTGGACCAGGCCGACCCGGACGCCTACGACACCAACGCCACCCTGCCCGAGTTGCGGGCGGCCTACATCGCCGAGCGGAGCTTCTGGAACGAGGGCGGCCCGGTGATGGCGGACACCATCACCGACAGCATCCCGACCAGCCACGGCGCAGTGAAGATACGGCTGCATCAGCCGCAGGGCAACGGGAATGGCCAGCCCCGACCACTGCTGGCCTACCTCCACGGCGGCGGCTATGTGCTCGGCAATCTCGACACCCACGACCGCATCATGCGAATACTGGCCGCCGAGTCCGGGGCTTGCGTGGCCGGGATCGACTACGCGCTGTCCCCGGAGGCCAAGTTCCCGGTCGCCCTGGAGCAGTGCGCGGAAGTCGTCAGCCAACTCCACCAGCACGCCGCCGACTACGGGATCGACCCGAATGGATTCGCGCTGGCCGGGGACTCCGGCGGTGCGCAATTGGCGCTGGCCACGCTGCTCTATCTGCGCGACCACTCGGACGCCTCCCACATCAAGGCGCTGCTGCTCTACTACGGGCTGTTCGGCCTGCGCGACTCGGTTTCCCGCCGCCTGCTCGGCGGCAGTTGGGACGGGCTGACCGAGGCCGACCTCGACTATTACCAAGACTGCTATCTGGCCTCCCCAGCAGACAGCCGCAGCCCCTATGTGGACTGTCTCAGCGCCGACTTGGGCCACGGCATCCCACCGGCCTACATCGCGGCGGCCGAACTGGACCCGTTGCGTGACGACAGCGCGGCGCTGGCATTGATGCTGGCCAACCACGGCACGCCGTACCGGCTCGAAGTCTTCGAGGGCGTGATCCACGCCTTCCTGCACAACTCCCGGATGCTTGACACTGCCTGGGAGGCGCTGCGGCACGGGGCGGCGTTCCTGCGCGACGCGCTTTCCGGCAGCGGGCACTATGACGTACCTGGCTCGGAAGCTGGGCAGTCGTCGGGAGACCTGGATAGCTGGTGGACCCCACAGAATCAAGACTGAGCAGACGCACTGAACGACACAAGAACGAGAATCGACAAGGAGACATCTAATGGATTTCAAGCTCAATGACGAACAAGAACTGTTCGTCGCCAATATCCGCGAATTAATGGAGAGCGAGAACTGGGAGGGCTATTTCGCCGAGTGCGACGAGCAGCACGTCTACCCGGAACGCTGGGTCAAGGCCATCTGCGACCTCGGCTTCGACCAGATCATGCTGCCCGAGGCGCATGGCGGCCTGGAACTCGGCCTGGTCACGCTGACCGCCGTCTATGAGGAGTTGGGACGTTGGGGAGCGCCCACCTACGTGCTGTACCAACTGCCCTGTTTCGACACCATCCTGCGCGAGGGCACTCCCGAGCAGATCGAAAAGGTGCTCAGCTATGTGGGCACTGGCAAGCAGATTTGGAACTCCGCCTGCACTGAGCCGGGCGCTGGCTCCGATGTCGGCAGCCTGCAGACCAACTACACCCGGAAGAACGGCAAGATCTACCTCAACGGGCAGAAAATCTTCATCACCTCTTCCAAGACGGTGCCCTATCTGGTCATCATGGCCCGAAGCGCCGACGAGGAGAATGTCTTCAGCGAATTCTTCGTCGACATGAGCCTGCCCGGCATCACCGTGGAGCCATTGACCAAGCTCGGGTTGCGGATGGACTCCTGCTCGGCGGTCTACCTGGACAACGTCGAGTTGGAGGAGAAAGACCTCTTCGGCACCGAGGGCAACGGCTTCCGCCGGGGCGTCAAAGACTTCGACTTCGAACGTTTCCTGGTCGGGGCCTGCGACTACGGCTGGGCGCTGTGCGCTTTCGAGGACGCGGTGAAATACGCCAACCAGCGGGTGCAGTTCGGCAAGGCCATCGGACGTTTCCAGTTGATCCAGTTGAAGGTGGCCGAGATGGCCGTCCGGCTGAACGCGATGAAGAACATGCTCTACGAGGCCGCCTGCGCCTATGACGAGGGCAGAATGACCTCCGCCCAAGCGGCGATGATCAAGTACTACTGCCCAACGGCCGCCGCCGAGGTGGTCGATAGGGCGATCCAGATTCTCGGTGGAGTGGGCGTCACCGCCGACCACCGGGTGCAGCGCTTCTTCCGCGATCTGCGAGTGGAGCGGATTTCCGGCGGCACCGACGAGATGATGATCCTCACCCTGGCCAAGGGTGTGCTTCGTTCCTACCAGGGCTGAAAGGGGGCCAAAATGACCATTGAGACCAATAAGCCGTCCTTCGGCGTGCTGGACGGGGTGAAGATCGTCTACGCCGCGATGGAGGAGGCCGTCCCGAAAGCCTGCTGCATCATGGCCGACTGGGGAGCCGACGTGACCTGGCTGGAGAACACCGGGGCGGGCGACACTGTCCGGGACACCGAATGGGTGAAGCAGGCCGAGCGCCGCAACCAACGCAGCGTCGCCTTGAATTACTTCTCCGCCGAGGGCAAAGAAATCCTGCTCAAGCTGATCGCTGACGCCGACATCTTCATCGAGGCGTCCAAAGGCGGCACCTACGCCAAGAAAGGACTGGACGACGCGGCGCTGTGGGCGGTCAATCCGAGGCTGGTCATCGTCCACGTCTCCGGCTATGGGCAGTCCGGCGCACCGGACCGGGTGTCCCGCGCCGCCTACGACCTGACTGTGATGGC
>JAISCH010000013.1 GCA_031265725.1 Propionibacteriaceae bacterium | reverse complement strand
CGGCGGTATAGATAAGGACTTTGTCCCAGTGCCAATGACGAAGTGTGCTGGCAGCGCGCCTCATGCTCCTCGCTCCTTGAGCAATCGCCGGAAAATGGGGAAACCGACCAGCAGCGTGACTACCAGTGTCACGACAGCGACTGCCGCTCCAACCCCGCCGTTGAGCTGGTCGATCGTCTTGCCATAGGCAAGAGTGGACAGCAACTCGGTCGATCCGGCCGGTCCTCCGCCCGTCATCATGTTGACCAGGTCGAAGTGGCCGACCCGCCAAACCGTGCCCATTGCCACGACTACCAGGACAACGGGCCGCAGCAACGGCCAGGTGATGTGCCAGAACTGCTGCGCAGGCCGGGCACCATCAAGGGCGCTGGCTTCGTAGAGTTCGTGATCAATCGACTGCAGCCCGGCCAGCAGCGATATCACCATGAACGGCGAGTACCGCCACACCGCCACTAGGATCAAGGCTGCCATGGCCTGGTTCGGAGATGCCAGTAAGGGCTGGGCGGGCAGACCGAGCCCCTCGAGGATGTTGTTTAGGACGCCAGAGTCGGAGTCCAGGATGGTTTTCCAGACCAATCCCGCCGTCACGGGCGGAACGACCCAGGGAAGCAGTATCAAAGCCCGGAGGATCCCTTTCAAGTGACGGATCTTGTTCAAGAGAAGGGAGGTAATCAGGGCGAAGAGGAACTCCAGTGTCAACGAGACGACGGTCCACACAACCGTGGTGCGGACCGTCGCCCAGACGGTGCGGTCCTTGGTAAACAGATAAATGAAATTGTCTAGCCCAGTGAAAGTCGAGTCGCCGATAAAGCTGTAGTTGCTCAAACTCATGATGACGACCTTCACCAGCGGTACGCCGATCACGATCACTAACACCACTACGGCAGGCACATTGAGCAAATAGGGATAAGGATCAACTCGATGGCGGCGTGAGGTTGTCCGCCGTCCGCCGAAGAAGCTTCGCACCGCCTAATCACCTCCTTGACATCGGTCTGGCCGAAATCGGCGTGGTCGGGTTTGCTCGGAGCGGCGGCGCGAAACCAATTGTTTCGGCGCCGCCGGTCCGGCGCTCATTCGCTCAGCGTGAAGTTCAGCCGCCTAGGAGGGCCGTGACTTCCTCGTTCATGACGGCGACACCGTCCTCAACCGACCGACTTCCGGTCACCATCTCTTCCCAGATGGGTATCACGGTTTCGGTCCACAGGCCGGCGTATTGCGATGAAGCCGGCATGAAACGCGATTGGTCTGCCCATAGGGCGAACCGCTCGGACCAGAGCGGATACACCGATTCTGAGAATCGCTCGTCCGCCAAAGCGCTCTTTGTGGTCGGAGGCAGATTGAAATCGGCCACCGCGAAATCGGCGGTTCGCTTTGGGTCGAGCAGGATCCATTCGATGAACTTGTATGCCTCCTCCTTGTTGTCCGAAGTCTGCGGGATATGGAAATAATCATAGGTCGCGAAAGCGAATTCGGAGCCACCCCCGCCGACGGGGAATGCCATGACGTCGAAGTCCTTGCCGTATTCATGGCCAAATTCAGTGTTGACCGATGAGGCCCACCACATGCCGACGTTGAACATCGCCATCGAATTGTCGCCCCAGGCTCTCTGGGCCTCCGCCAGTCCCCAAGTAATGTAATTGGGCGGCATCACTTTCTGGTCTCGGACCAGTTCAATCTGAGCTGAAATGGCTGCTTCGGCCTGCGGCGTGCCGAGCCCGGACTTCCAGCCGTCGCCGTCCGGTGCGATCAAGTCGGCGTCGAAAGCCCACAGATGCGGGATATACGACTTCATGGCAATGAAGCCAGCAAGCCCGCGCTCAGCGAATCCCCACTGATCGATGGTGCCGTCGCCGTCAGTGTCTTTGGTGAGTGCTTTGGCAGCTTCGACGAACTCGTCCCAGGTCCAGGACTCGGCGGGATCAGGCGGTGTCACACCGGCCTCCTCGAACATTGCCGGACGGTAGAAGATCGCCACCTCGGGGGACTGAACGAATGGAATGCCGAACCTGCCGAACTCGTCGAAGGCGGTTGGCACCAGTTCGGCTTGGAGTTCGGGTGAGATCAGGTCTGTCAAATCGGCCATCGCTCCCATCTCTACGAACTCACTGGAACCCTGGTTGGAATTTCCATGCAGAATGTCAGGCGCCTGGCCCGACGCGATCTTGGAGAGAGTAGTGGTGCGCTGGCTTTCCCATGGCACGTATGAGAGTTCCACGGTCACCCCCGTTTCTTGCTCATATTGGTCCGCGTAGTCTTGCAGGACCTTATGGGCGTCCTCGGGAGTCAAAGAGTACTGCATCGTCAAAGTGACGTCCTTAGTTGACTCCGAGCCGCCACTGTTGTCGCCAGAGCAAGCTGCAATGCCAACTAAACCAATAGTTGCCAAGAGTGCGGCTACCGTCAGATTGCGGTGTCGGCCAAAGCGTGTCTTCATGTGACTGTCTCCTTCGGGGCTTCGTTAGTTGTCGGTATCCAGATTGAGCCGCCCGATGCCCAATCCAGGTTGGTCGTCTATGACCGCCTGGCCGTTGATGACGCGGACGCCGCCTTCGGCCACCACGTCCCGTTCCAACAGCAAATGGCAGGTCACGCCGGTGTAGAGCGGGGCACGAGTGGCCAGTGCGAGGTGCGCGACTGCCGTATTGCA
The DNA here is from genome assembly GCA_031265725.1 of Propionibacteriaceae bacterium. GTDB lineage: Bacteria > Actinomycetota > Actinomycetes > Propionibacteriales > Propionibacteriaceae > Propionicimonas. The sequence continues at coordinate 5,288 of JAISCH010000013.1, read as the reverse complement.
CACCCGCATCTCATTGATTTCGTCGATGATGTAGAGCAGGTTGGCCGCCTCTGCCATCGCGACCATCGCCAATGCCTTACGGATGCCGCCCACCCGGCTGATCTTGATGCTGACGATGTCCGCCGCCTCCAAGCGGATCAGCCGCAGTAGATCGGCGTTTGTGCGGATGCCGTCATCGGCCATCAACCTGAGACGGGTTCCCCGGCGAATCTGGGCCATGCCTTCGAAGTCGTTGCCTCGCACCGGTTGCTCCAAGATGATGTTGTCCTTGAAGCTCGGGTGAGCCTGAATGGCGTGGGCGATGGCCAGTGTTTGTGGAACGCTCCAGCCCTGGTTTGCGTCGAGGGCCAACGTGACGCTCTCACCGACTGCATCTAGGGCGTTCCCAATCAGGTCTAGGTCGTAACGAGTGTCGCCGCTCATCTTGATCTTGAAGACCCGGTAACCCTGGCTCAAGAAGTCGTTCAGGTAGTCCAAGCACGAGTCGTTGGTCGGCGGGCTGATGTGGGTCGGCAGAGTCTGGTGTGCTTTGCCTCCAAGGAGTTCAACCACAGGCACGTTGAGTGCTTTACCAGCCAGATCGTGGAAGGCTTGGTCCAATGCCGAGATGAAGGCCAAGTTTCCGAGCGGCATGACCCGGTCCACTAGGTTAAGCAGCTCATTACGGTTCAGCGCCTGGCGACCGAGCAGATGCGGCTTGACCAGATTCAACGCCCCGAGGGTACTGGATGGGGTCTCACCGTAGAGCCCGGGCGAGTGAGCCGCTTCGCCAATGCCGCTCAAGCCGGAGTCGGTCTCAACCGTAAGTATCGTGTTGGCCTGGTTCTCGGTCTTGATGTAGTACCGCCGATCATGTTGCCAAGCGTCGCGGTAATTGGTTGAGACGGTGTGAGCTGAGATTTGGGTGATGCGCATGAGCTTCAGTTCCTCTGGGATGTGCGAGCCGGTGTCCGGCCTTGAGCAGGGGTCCAGCGCTAGGCCGGGGACATGTGTGTCACGCGCTGATTCCCGTCGCTTGAAGATGCGCCCGGATGATCGGCGTCAAACGTTCTGGCAAAGCGACGAGCGGCGGCAGCACGGACCCGGAACGCAACTGGCCCATCATCACCAGGGCCGCCTTGATCCCGCCAACTAGAGCGCTGGTCGGCCCAATGTCGCCGCTGGTAAGAGACGCGAACCGGTCGATCAAGTCGACCAAACGGCTTTGCGCGAGGTCGGCCTCGGATCCGGATTCGGCGGAGCGAGCCGACCCTGACTGGTACAAGCTCACCACCAGTTTTGGGTCCACGTTGCAGAAGGACGCTACGAGTCCGGCCGCCCCCTGCTCCATGGCCCGAGCGGCGAAGGGTTCGTATCCGGCATAGACGTTCTTTCCGTGGCGTTTCCCAAGTTCGATCGCGGCAGCCAGGGTCGACCAGTCGTTCCCCGAATCTTTGAATCCGGCAACGACGCTGTCCGCGAAGAGCTCCTCAAGGACGCTCACGGGAATCGGGAGGTGTGTCATCGAGGGGATCGAGTACGCCAGGAGTGGGAGGTCGACAGCCTTGGCGGCAGACCGGAAATGGGCGGCGAGTTCGGCATCGCTGACTGGGCCGTAGAAGGGTGTAGTTACCACGGCCGCGTCAGCTCCGGCTGCCTCGGCCGCCCGGGCCGATTCGATCGCGCCAGCCGTGCCGGGAGCAAGGGCGCCGACTAGCACAGGCACCTGTCCAGCGATGAAATCGATCGTTACCTCGGTCAGCTTGGCTGCCAGTGGCGGGGTCATGAAGGCGCCTTCCCCCGTGGTGCCAGCCACGAACACGGCGTTGACTCCGGCGTCGAGTTGATGCGCCAGCACGGCTTGGTGCGACCGGACATCAAGCTCCTGGTCCGGAGTCAACGCGGTCACGATGGGTGTTAGCACTCCGGTTGGTATCGTCCGGCGTTGTTGGGTCACTTGATCCTCCGAATCCTCGTGCCACTGCTCTGGGGCGCCGACGGCTCGATTGGTGATTTCTCGTCAATGAGCGCGCTGGCCGTCACCAACGTTATCGTTAACGCAGTTAGCGCGCAAGACCCTACGCCGGTCAGTTCAGGTGCTTTCTCCGGTTCCCGGGAATCAACCATCGCGTGAAGCGTTTGGGCAGGTGAAGGGCTTATGACTCCCGCATGGCGCGCCATCAACGGTGTCCTGGAGGCGACTTGGCACCGGTGCCCCTGCACGCGACGGGCAGTTTGGAACAGTCCCGACCCGCGGTGGGCAATGGCTGGGTCTGATCGGATTCTGAAGTCGATCAGGCCCGTGGTCATGACAGTCAGCCGCCGCGTCTTCTGCATATTTGTCCCGGTCGTTGTAGTGTTCGATGTACGTCGACGGGAGGGTCAGCCAATGCCGAGCGGTCGAATAGAGCCGTTTCCGGGGATTGCCGAAGTGGCACGTGTGGCGGGCGTTTCGTACATGACGGTCTCAAGGGTCATCAATGGCCGCAAAGGCGTCAGCGAAGACACCCGGCGCAGGATCCTCAGGCTGCTAGACGAGATGGGTTACCGGCCTAATCTGTTGGCTCGCGCATTGCGTACGGGCAGGACCAGATCTATCGGAGTCATTGGCTATGCGAACGCCCTGCGGGGGCCCTCCAATTTGTTGTTCTCCGCTCAGTTGGCCGCGCGTGCGGCTGGGTTCTCTGTCACTGTCATCACCGTGGCTGACCAACAGGCTGAGGCGTTGAGCTTGGCGATCGCAGAGATGCATGAGCGTGCGGTTGAGGCGATCATACTGTTCTCGCCGTATCGTTCTTCAGGTGCCGCCTTACGGAGGGTCCGTTCGACTGTCCCGATCGTGGCGATCTGGGGACCTGAAGAAATCGGCATCCCTGTCATCAGTTACGACCACCCTCAGGCGGCGGCAATGGCCACCCAGCACCTGCTCGACTTGGGTCATCCAACGGTCAGGCATATTTCGGGACCAACCGGCTGGACCGGCAGCGATCTGAGGGTAGTCGGTTGGCGCGATGCCCTGTCTGCGGCTGGCCGCGAGATTCCACAGGTCGTGGTAGGAGATTGGCAAGCCCGCAGCGGCTACAAGGCTGGCTGCGCAATTCTGGCGGAACCCGATGTGTCGGCGGTGTTCATCTCCAGCGACCAGATGGCCCTCGGCTTTATGGCCGCGGCTCACGAACTGGGCAGGCGGATACCAGACGACTTGAGTGTTGTCGGCTACGACAACGATCCAGGGTCCGAGTATTTCTCTCCTCCGCTCACGACGGTCCACCAAGACTTCGCGGTCATCGGACAGCGTGCTTTTGACGTGGCGCGGTCTCTCATCGAGTCCCCTGACAAGCCCCCGCCGGATGTCACCGCGCTGGTGCCCGAGCTTGTGATCAGGGCGACAACGGGTCCGTACTGTCCCCGCGCCTAGCAGCGCGGCGAACATCGAGGCAGCCAAGAGGGTTGACAAATTGGCGACGTTAACGTTACCTATTGCAGGTAGCATCCCCCAGTTTCCAACCGAAAGACCATCATGCGAATCACGGACATCATCACAACCCCGGTCGAGATCAGGTATCGCCCGGAATACCAGGCCGACAAGCGCTACTACCCGAAGGCGCCGGAGCAAACGAACGTCATCGTCGAGATTCAGACCGACGGAGGTGTGGTCGGAATCGGTGAGGCGGCCCACTCGCCGGGCGTGTACGGCGAGACGGCCTGGGCGACCATCGCGGCGATCGAGTACCTGGCTCCGCATCTGATCGGCCAAGACCCGCAACAGATCACCCGTCTTAACATGGCCCTGGATCGGCACTCGCCGGTCGGCAACATCGCCGCCAAGGCCGGCCTCGACATGGCGTTGTACGATGCCGCTGGCAAGATCCTCGGCGTTCCCGTGTACCAGCTGCTGGGCGGACGGGTCCACCAATCGCTGCGGACGCACATCTCACCGGCCACCTATGAGGACACCACCTCCGACATGAACGCGCTGATGGAGCAGGGTTATCGCGCCTTCAAACAGAAGATGAGCGGGGACACCGACTACGACATCGCCCTCGTCAACTCGATTCTCGATCAGATCCCTGAAGACGTGGTTCTCAGCATCGACGTCAACCAGGGTTGGTCCGTCAATCAGACCCTCGACATCGTCGGCGTGTTCGAGCGCCGCAAGCGTTTCCCCCGCAACTTGATACTTGAACAGCCCATCGACGGCTACGACCTCGCGGGCGCCGCCGAGATTCGCCGTGCGACTCGAATTCCGATCATGCTCGACGATGGCATCAGAACTGTCTCCGACCTGCGCAACGTTCTGGATGCACGGGCGGCCGACATCGTCAGCCTGAAGATCAGCCGGGTCGGAGGCATCCAGCGGTGCCTGCAGATGATCAAAATGGCTGAAGCTGCCAACACGGCATACATAGTGGATGAGATCAACGAGATGCGCGTCGCCAACACTGCCGTGGCGCATCTCGCTTTGGCGTCCAAGTACCCCATCTACACCGGAGTCTGCTGCCATTTGCTGCTGGAGCAGGACATCGTCACGGGCGGTGGGGTCTGGGTCGAGAACGGATCGGCTTTCGTCAATGACAATCCCGGACTTGGGATCGATGGGCTTGACCTGACCAAGGTCCGCGCCACCCACGGGACGCCTTGACCGAGCGTTGGGAGTTCGCGTCGCGGGGGAGCGGGTTCCGGGCGCTTCCCGAGCAATCGGCTTCAGGGTTGGCCTGCGGCGCGTAACGGTCTTACGATCCCACAAGAATCAGGATTGAACCGAGGGACTCGTGGTGGTGGCGACTATGACGAGCAAAGGACAGATCGTCGTTCCCAAGGAAGTCCGTGATTCGTTGGGATTGACCACCGACAGCAGGTGGCGTTCGCCGAGACCAACACCGGTGACTGGCGATTCGACCCGCGCGGCGAAACTGGCGCACGCGCGCCATGCCGGAACTTGACGCGGCGGGCTAACGCCAGCCGGCCGCCTCCAGGTCCGCCTCGATGGAGGCCGCCATCTGGTCGAGGGCGGAACGGTTCTGATCCACGAACTGGCGCTCCAAGTCGCGGTGGATGGCGACGAGTCTGTTCCAGTAATCGGTCTGAGCGCGACAGTCGAAATCTTTCAACGCGATGGCCCGTTCGGGTTCAGAGCCCGTGAATGTCTGCTGGTCCCGAGGCAGGCTGTCCTCGAGGGACCGCGACCGGTCCGCAGTCTCGCCGTTGGCGCCTGTGGAGATCGCCATCCGGAAGGCGGTCATGGGGCCGATTCGATGGAGGTTCCGCCGCCGTCGCCGGTCAGCACCTCCTCACGGACGTCGAGTCCG
>JAISCH010000353.1 GCA_031265725.1 Propionibacteriaceae bacterium | reverse complement strand
TCCCTGGCGGGACGAATGGGATGGCGACGATGGTGAAGAACGCAGCCAGCACGGCGATAGCGACCGGATCGCGCCCAGTCAGATGCGGCCAGAGCAGCCCACTGAACGCTGCCACCGCAGCCCCGTCCAAACCCCAAGACTTGACGTCCCCGATCACGTTTCCGGCCAATGCCCCGACCAGGGTGGCGATATTCCAAAAGACGAAGACGGCCAGGCCCGCCGCCCAGAAGCCGCGCTTTCGTTCGTCCGGATCGGTTTGGGCGGTGCTGACCGCCATCGACTCGTCGATGGTGAGTTGCGCCATGACCGGCGTCAACCGCCCAGGCGGGCTCAGCAACGCCTTGAGCTGCATGCCGTAGACACCGTTGCGGATGCCGAGCAGGCTGGCCGCCGACCAGGCCGCCAGCCCGGAGCCGCCGCCGGAGAGCACTCCGATGAAGGCGAATTGGGAGCCACCGGTGAACATCAACAAGCTGAGCGCACAGGTCTGTGGGATGTCCAGTCCAGCCACCGTAGCCAGGGCACCGAAGGAGATGCCGTAGAGCCCGGTGGCCAGACCCACCCACAATCCGGTGCGCACTCCAGCAGTGAGCACTCTTTGGCTCACTACACCACTGCGGTGTCACGCAAGCGCGCTATCGCCCTCATCAGGTGATAGAGCACCAGAGCGGTGACAGTCCCGACGGCGATGCCGTTGAACGACATGCCAGCGATGGTGAAGGAGAAATCAGCGATGCCCATGATCAGGCCGACAGCGGCCGGAATGAGATTGACCGGGGAGGCGAAATCGACCTTGTTCTCCACCCAGATGCGCGCGCCGAGCAGGCCGATCATCCCATAAAGCACGACCCCGGCCCCGCCGATGACGCCGCCGGGCACGGTATTGATCGCCGCGCCGAACTTGGGGATCAACGAGAGCAGCAGCGCGGTAAACGCGGCCACCCAGTAGAGCGCCGTCGAGTAGATCTTGGTGGCGGCCATCACGCCGATGTTCTCCGCGTAGGTGGTGGTGCCCGATCCGCCGCCGAAACCGGCTACTGCGGTGGCGACGCCGTCGGCCAGCAGTGCGCGGCCCATCAGCTTGTCGTAGTTACGGTCGGTCATCAGTGCGACTGACTTGACGTGACCGACATTCTCCGCGATCAGCACCAGCACGACCGGCAGGAACAGGCCCAGCACACTGAAATCGACTACTGGGAAAGCCAGTTGCGGCAGGCCGATCCAGGCAGCCTGCTCAATCGCGGTGAAATCGACCTGGCCCTGCAGCAGCGCGGCGACATAGCCGACCAGCACGCCGAGGATGATGGCCAGCCGACCGATGATGCCGCGGAAGCAGACCGTTATCAGCACGATGGCGATGATGGTGACCCAGCCGGTGAGATCGGCGGTCGCCCCAGTCTCCTCGTTCAGCACCGCCTGGAAATTATTCTTCGCGGCCCCGGCGAGGTTGAAACCGATCAGCATGACGATGGTGCCAGTCATCGCTGGGGGCATGAATTTGTCGATCCATTGCGAACCGACGAAGTGGACGACAGCCCCGACAATCGCCAGGGTGATACCGGCGCAGAGCACGCCGAAGAGGGCCACGCCCATTCCGTTCGGCAAGAGCATCGCGCCGCTGATCGGGGCGATGAAGGCGAACGACGAGCCGAGATAGCTGGGCAGTCTGTTCCCGGTGATCAGCAAGAAGATGATGGTGCCGACGCCGGAGAAGAACAGGGTGGTGGCCGGGGGAAAGCCGGTGATCAGCGGCACCAGGAAGGTGGCCCCGAACATAGCAACCACATGTTGCATGCCCATTGAGATGGTCCGGCCCCAACTCAGCCGTTCATCTGGTGCGACCACTTCTCCAGGGGCAATCGTTTTTCCGTCGCCACGTACCTTCCAAAGGTACGAGCGGTTGCCCTTGCCCTTGTCCTTCCAAGGGTATGATTCGTTTTCATTCTCCGACATATTTCCCTCCCGATTTTCCGGTGCTGGGAAAACTGTATTGCCTCGTCGGTGTCGGGGCGAGAGCTGTCTGAAATTCGGCTGCCCAGAATCAGTGTTTCCGGCGCGGTCGCGTCACCTGCGGAGTCAAACCGGCAGCGGCGCGTTGGCTTGGACCACTCAGATCCAACTTCGCAGCCACATCCGGGACAGCCATTCCGAACGCCAGAGCAACTCGTCGGTGAGCACCGGGTAGATCCAGGTGAAATTGGCCACGATCAAACCGATCAACACCCCTGCGATAATGCCGCCACGTCTTCGATGCGGACTTCTCGCGGGGCCGAGGACCAGCCCGAGCACCATCGCCAGGCTGATGACGGTGAAGGGCAGGATGGTGATGGTGTAGAAGAAGAAGACTGGACGGTCGGCGTTGGCGAACCAGGGCAGATAGGTGCTTAGCGCGGCCAGCACTGGAAGGCCGACCCGCCAATCCCTTCCGCCGATCCACCAAATGACCGACACCACCAGTGCCAGCGCCGCCAGCCACCACAGCAGTGGGGTGCCCATGCCGTCGATGACGCGCACGCAGGTCTCGCCTTCGGGCGCGGTGCAACCGGAGACTCCGGGCGGGATGTCTCCCTCCCAGTCGATGCCGATTGGACGGATCATCAGCAGCCATCCGATCGGGTGCGAGTCGTAGGGGTGGGTCTGGTCCCTCATGTACTGCCCGGTGTGGAAATTGAACACCTCGATTTGGTAGTGCAGCCAGGAGGCCCACGGATCGCCGAGGTATTTCACCAACGGCTCGTCGGGATTGTTCGCGCCCCAGTTCCGGTGGTAGCCGCCTTCGGTGAGCAGCCAGCCCGACCAACTCGCCAGGTAGGTCACTGCGGCGGTGACCACCAGGTAGCAGAAAGCCGGGATGCCGTCGATCAACGACGCCAGCCAGGCCCGCCAACTTGATCCGGCCAGGCGGCGTGCCCCGACGTCCCAAAAAACGCTGAGCACCCCCATCACTGCCAGCAGGAACATGGAATTCCATTTGGTGCCGATGGCCAGGCCGAAGAGCAGTCCCGCCGCGAGCCGCCAAGGTCGCCACCAGATGACCGGGCCGAATGCCCCGGCAAAGTCGGCCCTGCCCGCACGTTCCAATAAGTCAGCCAATTTCCAGCGGTAATAGTCCCGGTCGGCCAGGCAGCACGACACTGCGGCGACCAGGAAGACCGCTTGGAAAATGTCGAGCAGCGCGATCCGCGACATGAAGAAAGCCAGCCCGTCACAGGTGATGAGCAATCCGGCTATCGCCCCGATCAAGGTGGAGCGGGACAGCCGCCTGGCCAACCGGATAGTGAAGAACACCAGCAGGGTGCCGAAGATCAGCGGCATGAAACGCCAGCCGAATGAGTTCATCCCGAAAAGCTGCTCACCGAACCCGATCAGCCACTTTCCCACCGGTGGATGGACGACGTAGGAGGGGCTATCGCTGAAGACATTGGTCGCTCCGGTGATTATCGAGTCGTTGGCGTCGTCTGGCCATTTGGTCTCGTAGCCGAATTTCCACAGGGTGAAAGCGTCTTTGGCGTAGTACGTCTCGTCGAAAACCAATTTATTCGGGTAGCCGAGGTTGACGAAGCGGATGACGAAGGCCAGCGCGCTGATGACCAAGGTGACTGCCCATCCGGCGAGACGGTCGGTCATCCGGCCCTCGCGGAGCCGGTCGATGGTGCTGAGTTCGCTGATCCGCTGCCGGGGTTTGCTGATCGTTGGCTCTGGGACTGGCGGAATCTCGATTTCAGACAAAGCGTCGGTTACTGGTTGCAGATCCGGGAAAATCTCGCTTCCCGATGGTGCGTCGGCAGCGTCAGCGATTGGTGCTGCACTGGGATCAGCCGTCTGGGAGTCGGATTCGCTCACCTGGTAATCGTATTAGATAGTGCCCAATGTCAGCGTCAAAGCCGCTTTCAATGTCGCCTTTGGGTCAATCTGCCTCCCTCGATATCTCATTCTGGTCAAGATATGGAAAGCTCTGAGGTGTGACTGGACGATTAGTGCTGGCGGGCACGCCGATTGGGAATCTCTCGGACGCCTCCGAGGGGCTGCGTCGCGCGCTGGCTGGGGCTGATGTGATAGCCGCCGAGGATACCCGGAGGTTGAAGACGTTGCTGGCCGGGCTGGCAGTCGAGTCCACGGCCAGGGTGGTGTCGTACTTCGATCAGACCGAGGCCGCGCGCGCTGCCGGGTTGGTCGAGGATTTACGGGCTGGGCTGACTGTGCTGGTGGTGTCCGACGCGGGTATGCCAACGGTGTCCGATCCGGGATTCCGGCTGGTCAAGTTGGCAATTGAGGCGGATATTCCAGTGACGGCGGTGCCGGGTCCGTCGGCGGTGCTGACTGCCCTCGCGGTGTCTGGGCTGCCGACGGATCGTTTCTGCTTCGAGGGATTCCTGCCCCGCAAAGCCGGGGAGCGGAGCCGCAGATTGGCCGCATTGGCTGACGAGGACCGCACGATGGTCTTTTTCGAGGCCCCGCACCGGTTGAGCGCGCTGTTGGCGGCGGCGATAACTGCGTTCGGGGCTGAGCGGCGGGCCTCGGTGAGCCGGGAGCTGACCAAGGTCTTCGAGCAGACCAAACGCGGCACGCTGGCTGAACTGGCTGAGTGGGCCGCAGCCGGGGTGCGCGGTGAGCTGACAGTCTGTGTGGCGGGCCGGGAACAGCGAGTCCAGTTGGATGCCGAGGAGGCGGTGCGACGGGTGTTGGCTGAAGTGCCGTCCGCTGTGTCACATTCGGCGTCGGTCGCCCAAGTCTCCGTCGAGACCGGGTTCCCTCGCAAGGAGTTGTATCAATTGGTTTTGGACGCCCGGAGGAGTGAATGATGAGCGACGGCCGATCAGCGGCACGGGTTCCGCTTCCAACTGCCCCCCAGCCGTTGCCAGTTCCGGTGATCGACGCCCATACCCACCTCGCCAGCACGGCTAGGCACAGCGGGCGTACCGTTGCCGAAATCTTGGCGATGGCCGGCGCTGTCGGCGTCAGCCAAGTGGTCGATGTGGGCTGCGATGTCGCTTCGTCAGCGGAATCGGTCGGATTCGCCGACAGTTTTTCCGGAGTCGTCGCCTGTGTGGCCATCCACCCCAACGACGCCGCCCGGCTGGGCGATGCGCTGGAGGCTGGACTGGCCGACTTGGAAGCGCTGATAACGTCCAGCTCGCGGGTGCGCGGGATCGGGGAGACCGGCCTGGACTACTACCGCACCACCGACCCCGCCGCCCAGGAATTGCAGAAACTGGCTTTCGCCCGGCACATTTCTTGGGCGAAGAAGTATCGCTTGCCGCTGGTGATCCACGACCGGGACGCCCATGCCGATATTTTGGCCATGCTGGATGCTGAGGGTGCTCCGGAGAAGGTGATGATGCACTGCTTCTCCGGCGACGTGGCTTTCGCCCGGGACTGCCTGGAACGCGGATTCTGGCTGTCCTTTCCGGGCACGGTCACCTTCAAGGCGAACGAGCCGTTGCGAGAGGCGTTGGATATCGCCCCGGCCGAGCGAATCCTGGTCGAGACCGACGCGCCCTACCTCACCGCCATGCCGCATCGGGGCAAGCCGAATGGCCCCTACCTGATCCCGAACACGGTGCGTTTCATGGCTGAGCGGCGCGGCGCGGGCCTGGTTGAATTTTGCGCCCAGCTCACCGCCAACGCGGTGGTCGTCTTCGGGGAGTGGTGATGCTGCTCGATCCGCGCACGATCCGCGAGTTGGCGGCTGAGATCGGTTTGCGCCCGACCAAGACCAGGGGGCAGAACTTCGTCCACGACGCCAACACGGTGCGGCGTATCGTGGCGGCGGCTGAGGTGGGGGCTGGCGACACTGTGCTCGAGGTCGGGCCGGGGCTGGGCTCGTTGACCTTGGGGCTGTTGGAGGCCGGTGCGGATGTGGTCGCCGTCGAGATCGAGCCGGTGCTGGCCCGACGGCTTCCGCAAACTGTCGCCGCGCTGGCCCCGGAGGCATCCGAACGGTTGACGGTCGTCGAGGCGGATGCCTTGCGGGTGGAATTCGGGGCTGCCACCGGCGTCATGGCAACTCCGGACGCGCTGGTGGCGAATCTGCCTTACAACGTGAGCGTTCCGGTGCTGTTGCGGCTCTTGGCCGATGTGGCTTCAATCAAGCGGGGATTGGTCATGGTGCAATCCGAGGTCGCTGACCGGCTGGTCGCCGCTCCCGGTTCCAAGGTTTACGGGGTGCCCTCGGCGAAGTTGGCCTGGTACGGCGGCGCGGAGCGGATCGGCAGCGTGCCGCCGAGTGTGTTTTGGCCGGTGCCCAAGGTGGATTCCGGGCTGGTCCGGTTCAGCCGGGCCGACTTGGGCTGGGCCGCGTCGGAAGCTGATGGCGACAAGCTGCGGAAGGCTGCTTTCGCGGTGATCGACGCCGCGTTCGCCCAGCGGCGCAAGATGCTGCGTTCCGCGCTGGCCGGGATATTCGGATCGTCCGCCGCAGCCGCCTTGGCATTGGAAGCGATAGGCGTCGATCCGCAGGCGCGCGGCGAAGTGCTCGGCATCGCGGACTTTGTTGGGGTGGCGAAGGTTTTGCCCAGCCGGGAAAATGGGATACAAACTCATCGGGATTGAGCGGCTATGAAATTCTCAGCGGACTGTGACCACGTCGTAGTGCGAGTCCCCGGCAAAATAAATCTCGCCCTGCGCTCTGGGCCGCGCCGTCCGGATGGCTATCACGACCTCGTCACTATCTTCCAGGCGGTGTCGGTCTATGACAATGTGCGGGCGGAGCATGCTCCACCGGGCGAGATCAGCGTGGAAGTGCTGGGGCCGAAAGCGGCGGCGGTGCCCACCGGCTTAGCCAACCTGGCCGGTCAGGCCGCCGCCCGACTAGCCGCTTGGGCGGGGGCGGAGCATCGGCTCGGGGTGCGGCTGGTGATCGAGAAGGATATTCCGGTCACTGGTGGGATGGCTGGCGGTTCCGCTGACGCCGCTGGCGCGCTCTTGGCCTGCGCGACGCTGTGGGACTTGTCGATCGACTCAGCCAGGCTGGCCGTGCTGGGCGCCGAATTGGGCGCTGACGTGCCGTTCTGCCTGCGCGGCGGGACAGCGTTGGGAGTGAATCGGGGCGATCAACTGACTCCGGTGCTGAGCCGGGGGACGTACCATTGGCTGCTGGCCTTGGACGAGCAGGGGTTGTCGACGCCGGCCGTTTTCTCCAGATTCGACCAGTTGTACCCACGCGGGAGTCAACCGTTGAAAGCGGAGCAGTCCATTTGTGACGCGTTGGCCAAGGGCGATGCGGAGCAATTGGGCAAAGCCTTGGTGAACGACTTGCAGCCAGCGGCGTTGAATCTGCGGCCGGATTTGTGGGAGGTCTATTCCAGCGGCCTGGAACTTGGCGCGCTCGGTGCAGTGGTGTCCGGATCAGGGCCGACCATCGCTTTTTTGTGCCGCAGTGAGGCCGCTGCCATCGAATTGTCAGTGCAGTTGAGCAGCGAGGGTCTGGGACATAACCTGCGCCGGGTCCACGGCCCGGTGCCCGGTGCCCGGCTATTGATCTGAGCCATAGTGCGACTGTGTCGCATGGCTTTGCGGGGCTGGTTAAAGTTGTTTTTTCCTGAACGTGACAATCGATAATATCAGCAGTAGTGCCGATATTATGATAGAAGTAATAGCCGGTATGGCAAATTGATTTATTGTCACCGTGTTGGAAAGCAAGTCAACATTTTTTGAAACAAGGAAAGAGGGGCTGATAGCTTCAAATTGTGAAGCCATACCCAGCAGCGACATGACGACTGTTGCTACCAGTAAAAAGAGGATGCTGGTAAACGCTTGCCGAAACAGTACACAACCTAGCATGAGGATGCATAAGTAAAGCAAAACAGTAACCCAGACCGGAAATGCGGCAAATACTACATGTGGCAATTCCACATCAGGCCAGAGATGGACGGTATATCCATAGGCAATACCAAAACTCAACCAATAGCTGATTGTCGTTATTGTAGCGGCGGCAGAAAACTTCGACATTATTACTGCCTTGCGCGACAATCCTTTGGTGAGCATGATGGTAAGCGTTCCCTTTGCATACTCACTGGATAGGCAACTGCTGAAAAGGATTATCGTCAGACTTAAGCCAAGCGTGGATATATTTTTGTAGAACTGTGCCCAAGCGTCAAGTGCAGTGGGCTCCGCAAAGGTAATGTCTATATTAATTGCGAACGCTGCAACAAGCTGCGGCGAGAATTTGGCGAGTAATGGGCTTGACACTCCAAAGAAAATGAATAGGACAAGCATAATGAGCGAGCGGTAGTTTCGGATATTTTCAGTGAACTCCTTTTTCGTGAAAGCAATATATCCGCTCACTGTACTACCTCCAAAAATAAGTTCTCCAGAGTCGGCTCCGCAAGCTCCATCTTCGACGGGCAAAGGCAAAGCTGCGCCAATGCTGCTATGACGCTGTGCTGAATATAGTTCATATCCGCACCATGTAGAGCGATTTCTGTCTCATTTACTTCAGCACCGAGAAGCAGTGGCGATATGGTTTCGCAAGCTATGAATCTTTCGACTTCATCGTTAGCTGAAAATTGCAGAAAAAGACTATCTTGCCCATGCAGGGCTTTGATCTCAGAGAGTGTTCCGCTGACAGCGATGCCACCATTGTGTAGTACGGCAACGCGATCGCAAATCCGTTCAACATCAGATAGAATATGCGTCGAGAATATAACTGTCGTGGAACCTTTAATTTTCATCAAAATCTCCAGTATCTCTTTTCGTCCAACTGGATCAAGGGCACTCGTCGGCTCATCGCAAATCAGCAGCGCTGGATGGGACAACAGCGCCTGTGCGATGCCAAGTCGTTGCTTCATCCCACGGGAAAAGCCACCTATCCGCTTTTTCAAGCCAGCAAGCCCGACCAGAGCTAGCAGCTCATCACTCCGCTCCATTGTTTCCGATTTTGAAAGCCCGGCGATTTCGCTGCAGAGAGCCAGATACTCCAACGGCCTCATATAATTGTAAAACTCCGGCACGTCTGGTAAATATCCGATATGGCGGTTCGTTTTCGTCTGTCCATAGTTTACTGTTTCACCACAGACTTGGATGGTCCCGTTGTCAGCTTTCAGCAGTCCCAACACCATTTTCATAGTCGTTGTTTTACCAGAACCATTTTGACCAATAAAGCCGAAAATGGCTCCCTCCGGCACGGAAAGGGAGAGATTGTCAATTACTTTTTGTGTGCCAAAGCTCTTTGATAACCCGTCGATAGCAAGCACGTTCATTGCTCTTCATCTCTCCCGAAAATGAAATAAACGATCGGACCGACAGTCTGAAAAAGTAGCACTATCAATATCCACATGGGTTTGTTTCCGAATCGGTAATGCGGGTGCTTCAACACATGGATAAGTGCGACAATCGCAAGGATGAGTTGTGCTATTACCAACGGCACCAGGAGGGGTAGATATTCTGTTAGGGCGTCCAAGGCACGATCCTCTCGGGTCGTATTTTATTTATGAGAGTATTGTTATCAACATGATAATAATACCATAGTGATAACAATAAGTCAATAGCGAGTTCCTCCCTATAATTCTATCGCCAGAAATGTTGTTGATTTACTCTTTGTACGTCTGTGGTGGTGCGACGATCAAACCCAATGTTCGCAGCTTTCTATCCGATGCAGGAAGATTGTCTCGAAGCGGTTTAATTACTTCTGCGTATCCCAGTATTGCCTGCTCTATCTCTTCATCAGTCGCATAGATGGGAACCAGGGAAAATCCGGACCGATCTTCGACGATGTTGATATCTGGTCTCTTGCAATACTCTTGAAATTGCTTGATGAAGCCCAGCGCATAGTTCATGAACAACTGCAGATAGGCTTCACCTGGGTTGTCATTTAACATGTCCTTTATGCCCTCGCTCAAATCTATGGCGAGAGCATAGGTTTTTTC
>JAISCH010000352.1 GCA_031265725.1 Propionibacteriaceae bacterium | reverse complement strand
GCCGGTCTCTTCTCTATGACGTGGGCCGCGCCACCCCCAAGAGGTGCGCTCTCCGCGCCATCATCATCGTCGGTCAACCTGCCATCAGAACTCAACCACCCAGGCATGGCGAAGAGTTGATAAATATCGATTTGATGGTCGGCGGCAAGACTAGTGATCAAAGCATTGTCGCGCGGTGACCAGGCATTCGGGCAGAAAATGGCAAATGAGTCTGGCAATTCAGCGGCACTGGCTTCTTCCAGCAGACCGGGCTGCATCGCCCGCCAGAGCGAGGCTTGCCAACTCTGCTCACCCAACCGACGCCCGTCCGCAGTGATGTCGTCACCGGCCTCCCAAGCCAGCAACATGGCCGGACGATAACGGAGATAATTCAGGAAATGCCCAGCCACCTTATTGAGTGCGGTGACCGGCTCACTGGCAGTGCCAAGCCGATCACGCAACTCGGCAAGCTCCGGAGCGGAATCCAGCGCGGCCTTCATGGCGAAGACCAGCCTGCGCCGAGTGAGCCGAGGCCCAGCGCACGATTCCAATTCGGAGAAGCTGGCAAAGACCACCCCAGCGCAAATCTGCGCGTCCGAACGAGCTATCTCCTGACTTAGCCAGCGGCGCATCCCCGCCCCCGGCACCACCAGATAAGCCTGTTCGAAGGGATCAGCCCCAACTTGAGCCAAAGCCGGAATCAGCCGCCCCGCCAAAGCCCTAGCCGTGGCCGCCTGGAAGACCCTGATCCCTGCCATGTAATTCATCAGGAATAACCATACGACCTCCCACAGACAGTTTCGCGGCTCACTAGGCCCGGCTCGCCTTGTCTGAAAGTGTCAGAGCGGCCCGGTAGTCTTGGCTTGATGACTCTTCAACCTGTCTTGTTCGACGATCCAGCGGTGGCGCTGGAGATCGCTGTGTCGGTGGGTGACGCGAAGGCTCGCGGTGCGGTGTTCACCAAGGCCAGCGTGGTCGAGTTCATGCTTGACCTGCTGGGCTACACACCGGATAAGCCGTTGTGGGAGTCGCGGTTGTTGGAGCCGTCATTCGGGGCTGGGGGATTCTTGTTTGCTGCCGCTGCCCGACTCGTTGAATCGTGGGTTGAGGCTGGTAGGCCGGGCGGCGAGTCTGCTCTCGACTACGTTATTTGTGGCGTCGAACTGGACGAGCCCACGTTCCGGGCAACCCAGATGGAGTTGGCAGTCAGGCTGGTCGATGCTGGTCTGTCTGAGTTCATCGCGTTGAGATTATCGAAGAAGTGGCTTGTCAATGCGGACTTCCTTATCGACAACATCGCCACCGGCTTCAATTTTGTGGTTGGCAACCCGCCCTACGTTCGGCAAGAGTTGATCCCCGATCAACTGCTGGCCAGCTACCGGACGCAGTTCCCGACGATGGTGGGCCGGGCGGATTTGTACGTGCCATTCTTCGAGAAAGCTCTCGGTTTGCTGGCCCCTGAGGGACGGTTGAGTTTCATCTGCGCTGATGCCTGGACGAAGAATGACTACGGGCGAGCGTTACGCGAACTAGTGACTGAGCGCTTTGCGCTTGATGCTTATGTGGACATGTACGGCATAGACGCTTTCGAGGATTCAGTGGGCGCGTATCCGTCCGTCACGGTGATCTCACGCTCCAGACCAACTGGTGTGCGTACGGCTACCGCGACTTCGACAGACCCAACGGCATTGCAGTCCCTCGTCGCTGAACTGACTTCACCAGCGGCAACAGTGCTCTCTTTGCGGCGTGGCGGTGTTCCATGGTTGTTGCAGAGCAATGGCAGGCAGGCGATCATCAGCGAATTGGAGAGCCGCCTCGGAACATTGGAGCAGGTTGGTTGCCGAGTGGGAATAGGGGTCGCCACGGGCGCTGACAAGGTGTTCATCGGCAAGCTGGACGAACTGGATGTTGAGGATTCTCGCAAACTGCCCCTTGCAGTGAACCAAGACATCTGTGCTGGAAAGTTCACCTGGCACGGCATGGGCGTGGTGAATCCGTGGGACGATAATGGACTTGTCGATCTGTCCCGCTACCCGAGACTGGCCGCGTATCTGGAGCCTCATCGCGCAGCACTGTCGCAGCGTCACACAGCAAAGGCTGATCCGGCCCGCCGCTGGTACAAGACTATCGACCGGGTCACCTCATCATTGACCTGGCAGCCCAAGCTCTTGGTGCCTGATATTCGCGGAGACGGTGATGCTATTTCCTACGATGCTGGCACAGCGTACCCGCATCACAACCTGTACTTCATCACTGCCAACTCCACGGAAGGCGGGCTGCTTTGCGGCTCGGATGCCTGGAACCTACAAGCGCTTAAAGCCTTGCTGCGCTCGGGTATCGCTCGGCTGTTCATCGACGCTTACGCTGTGCGGATCGGCGGCGGCTACCTGCGTTTCCAAGCCCAATACCTGCGTCGCATTCGTCTGCCCCGCTGGGAGGCCATCGACCAGGACACGCAAGCCACGCTCACCGAAGCTGGGACGGCAGGCATGAAGGTGTCTAGTGATCTCTTGGATCGCGTCTATGGGCTGGCTGCTGGCAGCTTGTCCTTCATCAACGAATGGGAACGCACATGAGTCTCGACCTCAGCCATCTCGATGAGTGCACTGACGCAGCGGTGCGCCGCTTCTGGGCTACTCGCGCTCAGGCCAGCAAGCGTCAACAAGCCTCCGGCAATGCCGATCAAGGTGAACGTGCTGGTGTAACAGCCGGGAAGAATATGGACGGCTTCAGCACGCTCCTTTCCGAGCTTGCCAAAGCCAATGGCCTCACCGACGCTGAAGTGTTCACTGGGCGTTCCATTGTCACTCTGCCAGGCTACTTTCGTCCCACTAAGAACTGGGACATGCTCATCGTCTTCAAAGGCAAACTGGTCGCAGCCATCGAGTTGAAGAGCCAAGTTGGTCCGTCGTTTGGCAACAACTTCAACAATCGGGTTGAGGAAGCTATTGGCTCCGCGTGCGACTTTTTGACAGCTTTTCGTGAAGGAGCTTTCGGAGACCAACCCCGCCCGTTCCTCGGCTGGCTGATTCTGGTTGAAGACGACTCAAAGTCCAGAGCGCCGGGCAAGCACCTCAATACCCCGCACTTTGACGTGTTTCCGGAGTTCCGTAATGCCTCCTACCTGGACCGCTATGAAATCCTGTGCCGCAAGCTCGTTTTGGAGAACATCTACACCCAAACCGCACTCATCGCATCGTCGAGAACCGACGGACAGAGCGGCAAACATACTTCGCTCAGTGAAGCCACCAGCCTGCGATCCTTCGCCGCAGCCTTCGCTGGGCATGTGGCCGCCGCAGCAGTTTCGTGAGCGGCACTAGTCCATCCTCGCTAGTTCGTCAGTCAGCGCAGGCTGGCTAATTCTTCCGCTGTCAAGCCGGTGAGTTCAGTGATGTCTTCCATTGACATGCCGCGCGATAACGCCTTGGCGGCTATCTCGTACCGAGTCTCGGCGCGTCCTTCGGCTTGGCCGTCTTGTCGGGCGGCTAGCTTTTCGTAGTACTGTCGGTCGCGTTCTCTTTCCAATGCGCTCAGCATCGATCG
>JAISCH010000335.1 GCA_031265725.1 Propionibacteriaceae bacterium | reverse complement strand
AGCGGCAGTTCAACCAGTTCTGCTGGCGCGTCGGGGGCAAAGACGCTCCCCGGTGCGGCAGGGCCGCTGTCCACCCATACCATCTGAGCGACCAGTTCCGGGTGGCGGTCGAGGACGATGCTGGCCGGGGCGTTGGCCCCGCTGTGCGCGACGAGGATCGCTGGCCGGTGAGCGGTGCCCACAGCTTGCCGCAGCGCCTCCTCGATGGCTGCTGCCTGGTCGTCAAGTGTTCGTGCGGAGCGCTGGGGGTCCTGATGGTCGAGACCGGGCAAGGTTAGCGGGATGGCCCGCTGCCCTGCTTCATGGAGGTACTTCACAACCTCGTCCCAGGCCCAGGCTCCTAACCAGTGGCCAGGCACCAGGATGATTGTCGCGTCGTTCTTATTATTTGTCATGGCCCCATTGTCACAGTCCCGATGGACAACGGCATGTCACTATTTCTGACACTAATTTGGTATCATGGGCAGATGAAGCGAGCTGAGCGTCTGCATGCGCTCTCTGAGTTGTTGCGACGCCGGGGCTCGCGTGGCTGCACCGCCGAACGGCTGGCGACCGAGTTCGGGGTATCAGTTCGCACTGTCAAGCGTGACCTTGCCGCTCTTGAGCACAGCGGAGCGCCGATCTGGTCGCGGCCTGGACCGGGCGGCGGCTATGGCCTCGCCCCTGCGGCGTCACTGCCTCCGGTCAGCCTCAGCCCCGCGCAAGCGGTGTCGCTCCTCGCGGCGGTCACAGCGGCTCCCGACGCTCCTTACGCCGATCTCGCCAAAGCTGCGATGCAGAAAATCCTCGACGTGCTCGATCCCCGGACCCGCGCACAGACCAAGCAACTCGCTGACCGCGTCTGGGTCGACGTGCCACCTTCACCGAGCCAGGCAGTCCGCTCAGCGATCGAACAGGGCATGACCGATCAGAAAGTGATCCGAATCCACTACGCCTCCAGCGACCAGACCCCCACCACCCGCGAGGTCGAACCGGTGCTATTCGGGTCCACGAACGGGCACTGGTACCTGATCGGGTGGTGCCGGCTCCGCAACGCTATGCGCTGGTTCCGAATGGACCGCATCCAGCAAGCGGTGGTCACCTCAGCCCGGTGCGGCGACCACACCATCGCCGAAGTCGGAGCACCCCCAACCACCGCCCGGCCCGTGCATGGCCGAGGGGACTGGTGAACTCGATCAACGTCTCCGCCTCAGTACACCTAGAGCCGCTTGCCCCGCCGTCCGCTGCTATAGCCGAGTCACGGCACCACATGCCCAGCGGCCCGGTACAACTCGTACCATTCCGGCCGGGTCAACTCAATGTCCGCACCAGCGGCAGCGGCCTTCAGCCGCACCGGACTGGTCGTGCCCAGGACCACCTGCCAATTCGCCGGATGGCGCAGAATCCAAGCGGTAGCGATGGCCTCTGCGGGCACGCTGTATTTGGCCGCCAGCCGGTCGATGACCGCGTTGAGTTCGGCGTATTCCGGGTTGCCGATGAACGGCCCGGTGAAAAAGCCGGACTGGAAAGGAGACCAGGCCTGCAGCACAATGTCGTTGAGCCGGGCGTATTCGACCAAGCCGAGGTCGCGGCTGATCGACTGGTCGAGACCGGTCATATTCATCGCCACACCTTGAGCGATCAAAGGGGCGTGGGTGATCGAGAGCTGGACCTGATTGGCGATCAGCGGCTGCTTCACTGTGCGACGCAGCAATTCCATCTGACCCGGAGTCTGATTCGAGACGCCGAAATAACGCACTTTGCCAGCGGCATGTAGCTCGTCGAACGCCTTGGCCACTTCCTCTGGCTCCACCAGGGCATCCGGACGGTGCAACAAGATTATGTCGATGTAGTCGGTGTTCAACGCTTTCAGCGAACCCTCCGCAGCCCGGATTAATTCATCGTAGGAGAAGTCGAAATAGGGGCCGTTCTTGGAGACGATGCCGAACTTGGTCTGCAAAATCATCTGTTCCCGTTGGCTGGGGGTCCAGTTCAGCGCCTTGGCAAATAATTCTTCGCATTCGTGCTCATAGCTGCCGTATACATTCGCGTGGTCGAAGAAATTGATCCCAGCGGCGAGGGCGGTGTCGACCAATTCCTGAATCTCGGCGGCGGTCTTGGAATTGATCCGCATCATCCCGGCGACGATTTGCGGAGCGGTGAGTTGGGTGTTGGGCAATGCCAAAGTTTTCATAACGGGGTTTCCTTTGTGCCGGTTACGTTGAGCCGTGAGGCGAACACCAGGCGGCGATTATTTCTATGTCATCTATATTGCCCGTGCCAGAGCACAGTTTGGACGGCGTTCCAGATAGTGAAGGCGAGCGCGAGCCCGTAGACCCAACGTCGCTGCGTCAGAGTGAGCGACACCAGCCCGAGCAGGACCAGGCTCCAGGGCAGATACCAGGGATGCATCGCCTGTCCCCCGACCGCCACCACCAGCGACCCCCAGGCGACTACCGCCAGTGGGCGATCGTGGAAGTGCAAGTAGACCAGCAGCACGGCGACAGCCAGAATGCCAGTGGTGACCAGACCGGCGTTACGGGCGAAAACGGTCGCGTCGCCGCCGTTGATGAAAACCAGCCAACTGCCCAGCTTGGACAACATCGCCAACGGTGCCGGGGTGGCCGCCTTCCCCATCAGATCAAGCCAGGTCATCCAACCCAGCCCCAGGCCGCTCCCGAAGCAGATACCGATGAAGGCGGCCAATGCCACCACGGTGGCCACCGCCGTCCGCCAAGTCAAAGTGAGCAGGCCAGCTAGCCGACTAGGCAGTTGGGACATCGCCGGACGATCCGAGCCTTGCCCGCTCTCGTGATCCCCAACCGGACTGGGGCGAAGCGGATTTGGGGCAGCTAGCCGGTTGGCAGTTGGCCCGGCAACACCCAGGACCAGCGGCAGACCAGCGACCGCGACCACGGCCAGCCCGCCCTGCTGTTTCAGGGCCATTGCGACACCCACCGCCAACGGGGCCACCAATAGACTCATCCACGGTTTTGGCCAGCGGGCCACCAGCCAGATGGCGAAGACAGTGACCGCGATCATCGCGGCGTCGTTGTGACCGCCGCCGACCAGGTGCAACACCAACAGCGGATTCAGCACCCCCAACCAAAGCGCTTGCCGACGATGCACGCCTACCGCGTCCGCGATCCGGGGAACCAGCCAGAGCAATGCCGCCACTGAGAGCAGCACCGGGATTCGCATGGCGATGTAGCCGTAGTAGGGGTGGAAGCCGATCAGCGCAGCCATCCAACGCATGATGAGCACCGCCAACGGCGGATAAGCCACGCCGGTGCCCCGCCAGAGCGGATCAACTTGGCTGTCATAGGGTCCGCCAGACTGGGCCAATCCGAGCAGATAAGGATTATGACCCTGCTCGACTTCCCAGCCGACGTCGGCATAGAGGGTGAGATCAGGAGAGAGCACTGGCGGCACGAGTAGTAGCGGAATACACCACAGCATCAGCACTGTCCCGGTGTGTACCGGCCCTCGTCTCCGGGTGGGACGGACATGCCACCAGGCCAGCGTGAGCGCCAGTGCGCCGACAACAATC
>JAISCH010000317.1 GCA_031265725.1 Propionibacteriaceae bacterium | reverse complement strand
GGTAACAAGACCAGCTTCCCGGCCGAGGGCCCCACATCCACGCACGCCACGCCGCGTCCACGCAGGTCACCCCCAGTAATCAGACATCAACCAACCCGCCCTGGTGAGAAAACCTCACTATGCAGGTGGTTCTTGGCTGGAGCACTCTGGCGACGATTCTCGGGACCCTGGTACTCGGCGTGGCGGTGGGACTGTGGCACGGCGCCTGGGTAGCGATCTTCAACCTCCCCGCTTTCATCGTCACCTTGACCGGCATGCTCATCTTCAAGGGCCTGAACCTGTTGGTCGGCAACGGTGCCGCGATCGGTCCCGTCAGCGGGTCATTCGCGCAATTGGGCAACGGCTATTTGCCATCCTGGTTCTTCCGGGGCGACACCACCGTGCTGGTTGCGGTAGTAGCTGGTGTCGCTCTGATCGTGGTGGCATTGAGGAAGCGCGCATCGCGACGGGCCTACGGCTTGAGCGTGCGCAGTTGGCGTATCGAAGCCGCCCGACTGGTGTTGCTGGTGGGCGGGATCAGCGGAGTGACGGTCGTGCTGATTTCCTATAGAGGCATCTCGTGGGCGATGCTCTTGCTGCTGCTAGCCGCTGCGGTGTTCTCATTCGTGGCTGATGGCACGCCGCTCGGCCGGCACGTCTACGCCATCGGTGGCAACCGCGAGGCGGCGCGGTTGTCGGGAGTGAGTTTCCGCCGCACCACGATGTTGGTCTTCTTGATCATGGGGCTGCTAACCGCTCTGGCGAGCATCGTCTTCCTCGGCCGCGTGGGCCAGGCGACGGCTTTGTCTGGCAACGCTTTCGAGTTCACCGTGATCACGGGCTGCATAGTTGGCGGGACCAGCACCTTAGGCGGCCACGGACGCATAACCGGCGCCATCATCGGCACCATTCTCATGGCGAGCCTGGACAACGGGATGAGCTTGTTGAACTTGGGCACGACTTTCCAGTACATCGTCAAAGGACTGGTCTTGCTCTTTGCTGTGGCGCTTGACGTCGCCAGCAGGCGGAAGACCGGATGAGAGAATTTCGGCCCGATTCCGCTGGGGCGGCTGGCTCAGCGGGGCTCGGCTACCAACATCACCAGTCCGCCGGTGCAGAACAACCGAGAAAGAGCCAATCCATGAACCCCAACGAGGCACTCAATCCCGAACTATTCGCGGACCCGCCCAACAGCTATCGACCCGTTCCCTTTTGGGGTTTGAATGATGAACTCGAGGACGGAGAATTGCGGCGCCAGATCGGTGAGATGGCAGACAAGGGCTGGGGCGGATTTTTCACTCACGCGCGCTACGGGCTTGAGACACCCTATTTGGCGCGCGAGTATATGGACCGGATGAAGACGGTGGTGAACGAGGCAAAACGGCGCGGCCTGGATGCCTGGATCTACGATGAGCATCCGTTCCCTGCTGGCACCGCTGGAGGCCTGGTCACAGCTCCAAACCCGGACTTCAGGCACAAGGCATTAGTTATGCGTCTCCATAACCGACTAACTGAGATCAGTCCCGACGAATCTAAGGGTTACTACGGAATCACGCTCGATCCGGATGGTGTTCCCTGCGCAGCGCGGCGAGTGGAGGACCCCAAGTCCGACCCCTCCGAACATCTCTTTGCCCACTTTTACGTTTGGACCGAACCGCTTCACCAAGGACATCAGCCGGGCTTTTCCAACTACGACGACAACATCATTCACGGCTTTGCCTCAAGCGATAACTTGAATCCTGATTCTGTACGCCGATTCATTGAGGTGACCTACGGCAGTTTCGAAAAAGCCGTCGGAAATGAATTTGGCCAAACCCTCAAGGGTGGGTTTTCCGATATTCCAGTGTACCATTGGAATTACGCCTCGCCGCACCCTTCGATCCCATGGACCCACGGGTTCGAGGACTATTTTTGTCGGCTGAACGGCTATGACCTGCTGCCTCACTTGCCGTCTCTGTTCTTCGATCTGGGAGACTACCGTAAGGTCCGCATTGACTACTGGAGAACAGCTAACCGGTTGTTCGTGGAGAGTTTCACCAAGCAACTCTACGAATGGTTCGACCAGCGTGGGCTAATCTACATCGCTCACTATTGGGGCGAGGAAACGCTGCACTGGCAGATCCCATGGACCGGTGACGTCATGTCACATTTCATCCACCACCACTATGTGGGCATGGATCACTCCATACGGAACATAGAGGATCCGCTGGGTATCAAACAGGCGGCAACCGTAGCCGAACAGTTGGGCAAGCCGCGGGTGGCGGCCGAAACCTACGGGATGAACGGAAACAGTCTGACCCATGCGGAGCGCAAATGGATGGCGGACTGGGAATACGCGCTAGGTATGAACTTCCTGATACCTTACGTCGCCCTCTATTCTTTCCGGGGCAGGCGCAAGCGAGACGAACCTTCATCCATCTTCATCCAGCAGGCGTACTGGCCGTTCGAGCGCCGGCTCTACGACCACTGTGCGCGCCTCAGCTATGCGCTCACCCGGGGTAAGCGGGTTGTTGACATTTTGGTGCTGCAGCCGCTGTCGCACGCCTGGGCAATCTACCGGCCGGCGTTGGACTATCCGCAGGCCCACCGGCCAGATCCGCTGGTCTTCGAGGGAAGCAGTTCGGCTCTTTACGAATACAACCAGCGGTGGATGGACTTGTGTGCCGGCCTGCTCCGCAACCACCGAGACTTCCATGTCGGCAACGAGGCAGTGATGGAGCAGTTCGGCCGAATCGATGCCGGCCGATTGGCAGTGGGCGAACACTCATATCGCGTGGTGGTGGTGCCCAGCTCCATGACTTGGTCTAGGACGACGGCGAGGCTCTTGCGCGACTTCGCGGCGGCGGGCGGGACCGTCATCGCCGTCAGTCCCGTGGCCGACCTGCTAGACGGCGAACCCGCTGGCGGGCCGGTATTACCCGAGAGCGCGCTGGTGGTAGCGGACGACCCGTCTTCGTTGCAGGACGCTATTGACAACGCGCTGCCCAAGGACATCGACTTGCCAGATGGCAGCGACATCCTGGTAGCACACCGCCGCGACGACGCCGCCGACATCTACTTCCTGACCAACGCCTCTCTGAGTGCACGCCACCTGAATGTCCCCATTCGCATCCCCGGCGCCGGGCAGCTAGAACTCTGGGACACTTTGACCGGACAGCGCCGGGCACTGGAATCAAGGCGGCGCGACGGATGGCTTGAGTTCGAACTTGACTTCTATCCCGTCTCGTCCCATCTGGTGGTCCGTACCGACCGGTCGGCGGGACAACTGGAAACCTACCGGCCCCTGCCCGTGGAATTGCGGAATCGTCAGGCCCTTGGCGGCGATTGGTTCATTGACTGCGACACGCCCAACGCTCTAGTGGTCGATTACGCGGAGGTACGGATCGCTCAGAGCGCCTGGACAGGGAAGCTGCCCGTGTGGAAGGCCTATCGGGTACTCAAGCAGGGAGCCCTGGGTGAGCGGTTCGCCGTTCGGTACCGCTTCGCGATCACGGGCGCCACCGGCGCAATCAAGCTGGTTATCGAGGCATCTGAACGGGCGGTGGCCCTAGTGAACGGACACCAACTCGACCTGACCAGCGGCGAATGGTGGATTGACCCGGCGATGCGCGTCTTCGAAGCGGGGCAGTTCCTCCGGCCAGGTGAAAACGTGATCGAATTGCGGGGGCGTCTTGGAGTAGAAGCAGGCGTAGAAAACCTGGTTGTGCTGGGCGATTTCAGTGCCAACCCACTTGGTGGACTGGCGATCGCGCCGCCGGTCCGTAAGGTTCGCGGACGAGACGTGACGAAGGAGGGCTTTCCGTTCTTTACCGGCATACTGACCCTCTCGAAGACGTTCACGGCCGAAACGCCTGCGCCGGGTCTGT
>JAISCH010000209.1 GCA_031265725.1 Propionibacteriaceae bacterium | reverse complement strand
GCCTCGGCTTGCTGGCAATAGGCGACGATCTCCGGCGCGGCCAACACTTCGTCGTACTCCCCCTCGATGGAGCCGGGGCCGTGGGTCAGCCACTTCGGGACGACCTCAGTGTCCGGCAGCAGATATTTGCTGACGTAGGCGGCGACTTCGTCATTCCAGAGATTTGTGGTTATCGGGATCAGGTCGAGTATTTTCATGGTGCTCCTTTAAGCGATCACTTTCACGGCGCGACAGGCGAGATGCAGCGCCAGCCGGGTCTCTGGGTCGTCCAGATCGACGGCCAGCAATTCCTTGATCCGGGCCAGTCGCTGGGCGACGGTGTTGCGATGGATTCCCAGGACGGCGGCTGTCTCCGATTGCGATCCCCGGCTATCCAAGAAGGCGGTGAGCGTGGTGATGAGCGTCCCATCGGGATCGCCGAGCGGATTGAGCAGGTCCTTGGCCGCAGGGGTGAACACATCGGTGTGGGTCAATGCGAGCAAGAGTTGGGCCAGTCCAAGCCGGTCGATATGGACGAAGTAGCCGCTGGTGGGGCGGTTGGCCGCGATCCGGGCGGCGTCAGCGGCCTGGCCGAGGCTTTTCACCAACCCGGTCGGGCCCGGCTGCAGGCTGCCCACCCCTATCGCGGTGTGCAGGACATTGTTGAACGAACGCTGCGCACGCCGGATGGCGGCGCTCAACTGCTCGGTCGCCCGGGTGGGCTCATTGGCGAAGGACAGCCAGGCCATCCATCCGTCAGTCTGCTCCACAGCTCGCAGCTTCAACTTCTGCGCTGCGAAAGCGGCCAGCAGATCGTCGCGCAGGGAGATAGCCGTCCCCTCACCCAGGACGACGATGCGGATGCCCACATGCCATCCGCGAAGGTCCCATCCGGCCGCCAGGGTACGGTGGCGCAAACCCTCGGACAGTTCTGGACCGGCTTCCATGATTTCAGCCAGCAGCGCGGTACGGGTCCGGGAGTCGCGCTCATGGAGCATCTGCAGCGAGGCGAGTCGCTGGGCGGCGGCGGATTGCACGATCGCCAATCCGTTGGAGAGCACTTCCGCCTCGGACGAGTCAGCCCCCGGCAAGGTGACGCCCAGCCAGACATCTCGGTCAGTCAGCCCGACTCTGCGGGCTATCATCCTGATCCCTGACGGCAGCACGGCGTTGAAGGAGACGGTGGACTTGGCCAGTCTAAGCGCCAGCACCCCTTGGTCCGCTGCTGACCAATTCGTCTGGCTGAACAGCCCGTTGCCTTGAGTGTCGAGCAGCAGGAAGGTGTGCCGCGCCTCCACTGAAGCCTGTTCGAGTAGTTCTTCCAAATCGGTCCCCGCAGTCTGCAGCACGCCGACTAATGCTCTCGCCAGAATACCGATCCGGTTGTCGACTGGAGCATGCAACGACTCGTAGACGGCGACACTGAGCTGCCAAGGCTTGCGGCAGAGCAACACCGCCAAACCGAGCCGGGAGGCCACCGCTTTCGACCCCAGGTCGAACCGGTGACTTGCGAATGCGACCGCAGCCGCCCCTACATCGCTGCAGCGGCGCAGGAAGGCGTCCATCTGCCAGCCTGACTCCGGCGGGGAGTCCAGCACGATCACCAGGTCGCCAGCAGCGCAGTTCATCACAACGTCGTCGCTGGCCAGAATCCCGGAAACGCCCGCAACCAGGGTTCGCGGATCGCCCGTCACCAGTTCCAGCGGATCCACTGTCACACGCATCTGCTGTATCGAACCTAGCTCGATGCCCATTCAACTCACCTCCCAAGGAATCGGGTCCTGGTCGATGCCGAACGCTCTCGGGCTCACCCGGCGTAGCCGCCCAGGATCGGCCTTCCACCAAGCCGGGCCCTCGACGGCGATGACAGCGACTTCCATCCTCGGACGAACCTCCTCGGGACTGATCAGCCTGCGCACTCGCGGATCGACGACAATCAGCAAATCCGGACAGGTGACCAGCACTTCGCCATTCACACTGGCCAGCAGGTACTCGTTCTGGTACTCGATCCGGATGACCGACCCGGTATCGTTGTCGCTCAAATAGAGGTTTCCACCCGCGAACACACCTTTGCGCGGATGCCGGAACACTTCCTCTATCGTGCCGCTGCCAAGCAGTTTCCCCGACAAAGCCTGGGCGATCTGCTGTCCGCGCGCCCAGGGCGGGAGCCGTCGCAACGCCTGGCCCATGCTCAACGCCCTGCTCACCGTCCCGGCCACGATCCGTTCGGCGAGTTCGGCGGCGGCGAAAGGCCTGGTGACGAATAATCCCCAGCCCCCGCACTCCGGCAACGCCGCCCGCATAATCCGCTCAATCGCCTCCGTCGAGTCAGACTCGACAAAGATGGCCTCGCCTGAGGGTGGGACCAAGATCGCCGCGCCAATCGTGCTCTCGGCAGCCAACGAGGTCTGTTCCAATTTCGGCAACGCTCTGCCCATCAAATCGCCGTCAAAAAGCGGAATACCTTCCAACAAGGCGATATAGGCCGCGTAAGCCCCATTCATCCCTGCTGTCTCGACTGGCAGCAGCACCGTCGGGGTGGGCATCCCCA
>JAISCH010000072.1 GCA_031265725.1 Propionibacteriaceae bacterium | reverse complement strand
CCGAACCGACGGACAGGTTGGTGGGGAGTTTGTCCAGACCGTCGCGGCGCGCGCCGTAGCAGGTGACCCAGCCGTTTTCCGCGTCCTCGAGCGGGACCAGCTGGTAATCGGCGTCCTCGGTGGCGCAGTAGGGCTGGACCGTGTTGCTTCCGGTCTCCCCGCCCGAGGTGAAGCTGAACTCCTGGTCCCTGGCGAAGGTCTGGTAGGCATTGACATCACCGATGACGGGCTGCCGCAACCGGACGATGTACTCTCCGGTCGCGTCATTCACCAGGGCTGAGTACTTGCCCTCGCTGTCTGTCACCAGGTCGCCGCGCTTGACCCACACCGGGTCCGCAGCCGTGTTCGTGTTGTGGTAGATCTCGATGCTCATCCCTTCGAGATCGTCATCGATGTCCTGCACATACTTGCCGTCGC
Source organism: Propionibacteriaceae bacterium (assembly GCA_031265725.1). Lineage (GTDB taxonomy): Bacteria > Actinomycetota > Actinomycetes > Propionibacteriales > Propionibacteriaceae > Propionicimonas. The sequence goes on along the minus strand of JAISCH010000072.1, from coordinate 7,299 downwards.
CGTCGAGGTCGTTGTAAACCCGTCCCTCAATCACCGGCGCGGTCTGCGCGCTCGCCAGGTCGTGCGGCAAGTTTCGGACCACCGGATCATTCGGCCGACCAACGCTCGTCACTGCTCCGGAGAGGGTGTCCCAGCGGTAGAAATAGGCCTCCCCATCGACCGTGTAGAGGTCTCCGTCCTGGAAAGCCATGCCGTACTTGGGGTTGTTGGTCGCATTCTCCTGGAAGGCCCGCACCAGCCGGAAGGTCCAGGTACCCGCCGTCGGCGCGCCCGTGTCGGGATCCCTGGGCACATCGAGTCGCACCAGGGCGTGATGGGTGGCATCGCTGCGCAGCAGGATGTAGAAGTTGCCGTTGGCGTCAATCGCCATGTCGGAGGAGACCACCCAACTGGCACTCGAATAGCTCTCCCCGGTCGCCAACAGCCACTGGTCGTTAAGGCTTTGGCCATCAGCGGCCTGGATAGTGGAAGCCCCCGCCAGGCAGGAAATCTTGACGGTGTCACTGGGCAAGCCGAAGCGGTAGATCGCCGTCCGCATCGCCCAGGACTGCGCAGCTCCGTTTACGGAGAACGTATAGTCCTCGTTGACCGAGTACATGTAGCCGTTCTTCTGGTCTATCTCACCCGAATAACGCTCACCCGTCCGGCAGGCGTTGATCGTGGCCTGGTCAGCCGAGTCCGGTACTGCGGTCGCCGTGGAGCGGATGCGGCCGTACTGGTATGCGTTGAGCCGCGAATTCTCGTTGCGGAAAACTTGGACTGGGGAGGCCCCGTCGTCGCTGACATTGTAGGGGTCGGCGATGGTGACCATGTGGAGGGCGGTGTCCGTGCCTCCACTCGCCTCCTTGAAGATCGGCCCGACGGCGATCGTGTAATAGTCGCTGGAATCCCCTTCGGTGCCACCGGACGTGCCACTGGCGGCGAACCGCGCCAACATGGATTGCCCGACGTTGGTGCCCACGGCCCGTGGATTGAGCACCGAGTAGTAGGTGTTGCCGTTGGGCTTGTACCAGAGCTGGTTCGAGGCGAAGGTGCCGTTGAAGCTGCCTGACAGAGTCGTCGCCTCGGCTTCCCAGGAGTTGAGCCAGCTCAACCCGCTGAAAACGACCACACCGGCAGTCAACAACGCGACTGACTTGACCGAGGTCCGCCGCAGCCGACGCAACGCGCCTTTTAACCGGAATGTGGGGGCAGCGTCAGACTTTGGGGTACGCATGAGGCTCATTGAGCGGACTTCCTTCCAGTGGGGGGTCGCTGGGAGTTATAGCAGCGGCAGGTAGTTAAGTCGCATGAGCTATGTTATCGCCAACGTTGTATTTGCGATAGGCGACGACACCAATCTGGAACACGCCTGTGGTGTCCAACTTTTACGCTTAGGGGGAGAAACCCGTAGCCAAACCTTATTGGAATTGATCCGCTGGGCCAGGCGCTAATAAATTCAGCGCCTGGCCCAGTTCATTCACCCGCAGCGGGTGAATCAGCTATTCAGCGATTTCCACGCTCTCGATCACTACCGGCTTGACCGGACGATCCTGGAATCCGGTGGGCACCTGGGCGATCTCGTCAACTACCTGCTGGCTGGCCGGGTCTTTCACCTCACCGAAAATGGTGTGCTTGCGGTTGAGATGCGGGGTCGGCCCCACCGTGATGAAGAATTGTGAGCCGTTCGTGCCCGGACCGGCATTGGCCATTGCGAGCAGATAGGGCTTGTTGAAAACCAAATCCGGATGGAATTCGTCGGCGAACTTGTAGCCGGGGCCGCCGCGTCCGTTCCCAAGGGGGCAGCCGCCCTGGATCATGAAGCCGTCGATGACGCGATGGAAGACCAGCCCGTCATAGAACTTCCCGGTGACCGATTCACCGTCCGCATTGCGATACTGCTTGGTGCCATTGGCCAAGCCAGTGAAATTCTCCACCGTCTTGGGCGCCTGGTCAGGGAATAACTCAATGACGATATCGCCATGGTTGGTATGCAGTGTCGCGGTGGTCATATTGCTCCTTGTTGTTGGACGTGCCTTGAATGAATGGGCTTGGACTGGCAAATACTATCCGGTCTCAGGACTTGGCCGGCTGAAATCCAGCGGCTTCGGCGGCCTCGGTCGAGTCGAACCAAACATCGGCGTTGGTGATCTCGTAACGGGACTGGCCGGGCTGATGGTATTTCTTCGAGCGGGAATTGCCCTTGATGATGAAGCCCGCAGGCGGCTCGTCACCGACATAGCCGCCCTCGTCGGCTGTGCTGACGGCGCTGTCTGTGCTGACGGCGCTTTCCAGGCTGATCTCTACAGCGGCGGCCTCCGGCTCCTCGGGCAGTTCGGGCGTCTCGCTGGCCACCACTTCTCCGTCTTCTGGAACAGTCAGCACCTCGGCGCTGGGGACGAAATCCTCGGTAACCTCGGCGGCGGGGTGCGCGATATAGGAGTCGGAAGGGGTGTGCGTGATCCAATCCGGCTCGGCTGGAGCCGCAACGACTTTCTTGAGCGCCACGGCGATCCCCCCGATAGCCGCCGCGACCAGCGCCAACACGCCAAGACGCCGCTTCCAGGACTTCTTTCTCTTCACCGGCACCGGCGGCAAAACAATCGGCTCAGGCTCCGGCTCGGCAGCATGGTCGGCGAAATCCGCCAGCTTGGCCAAGGTGTCCTGGGCGGCAGCGCTCAGCGCCGGAGTGGCGGCGCGCAATTCGTCCACTCCGGACTGCACCTTTTTCACCGTCGCGTTGACTGCAGGGCCTACCCGGTCGATAGCGGGCTGCACCCGATCCAAGGTGTCCGCAGCCACCCGGACGCCTTGCTGCAGCACCGGACGCAGCTTGACAGCGGCCTCTTCCGCCAACGGAACAACATGTTCGCGGGCCTGTTCAAGCAGTGGGGCAAGCCGCTCGGCAGCCTCGTTCAAGGCCGACTGGCTCTTCTCCAGCGCGGCAGCGGTGCCCTGTTCGACGGCCTGTAGTAACTTCTTGCGTCGCATGATGTCCTCCGAAACTGACTCGTATGGATTCTTCCCTCCAAGATACCCGGTCCAGCCCCGGTTACGAATCAGAACGCTGCAAGACTTGTAAAAAGGACGAGAAAACGTGCGTCGCCTCGTCCATTTCGACCAAGGCCCAAGCGTCAGCTAACAAAGCTCTTGCCGGGTCGGCTTAAAACTTATGAGCCGCGAACGACAAGGAGGTCGCGTTGAAAATGCAATGGGTGCAAGCGGCACCTTTCCGGGCACATCTGGAAGCTGTCGCATTTGAGTCAAAAATTCCCTGGCCAGCGTTGGCGCTGGCAGCGGGGGTGTCGACGGAATTGGCCCGTCATCTGCTATTCGGACGCAACGGACGCCCGATCAGCAAGATCACCAGCCAATGCGGGATTCGTCTGCTCGGGTTGAACACTGCCACGGCCAAAGGCCTGCGCAATAGCTACGTTCCCAGCCAGCCGACCCAGAACCGGGTCAAACAGTTGCTCAGCCAAGAGGCGTCCATACCCCAGCTCGCCGCTTGGTGCGAGTTGCCACTGGCGGAGTTCACCGCGATGTTGGAGGCCCCGCGCTGCTCTCGTTACCTGGAGTTGATGATAAAGGCCGCCTGCCTGCTCCGGCCGCAGCTGGTGGGCGTGACCCGGAGGGCGGCATGAGTGCGACCAATCGCCTCCTGCCACTGACGATGACAGCTAGGGATTGGCTGCTCCTCGCCTTGGTGCCGGCCGTGGGGATGGCGGTCACCCTGCCGTGGCTGCCCATCGCGCTCTGGCCGCCTTGAATAGCATTCGCCCTGGGCGGTGGTTGCCTCGCCTTGGTCGACGCCCGCACCGGCATCTTGCCGAAGCGGGTCAACTGGCTGACCTACGCGGTGGCAGCCGCAGCCCTGTTGGCCGCAAGCTACTGGCAAGGCAGCGGTGTGCTCATCAACGCCGGGGCCGGAAGCCTGCTCGCCGGCGGCTTGTTCTACCTGATCTGGCGGTTCACCCGGCTTGGCTTCGGGGATGTCCGGCTCGCCTTTTTGATCGGGCTGGTCACCGGCACGCTGGAAGTGAGAGCCACCCTGGCGGCGTTGATTGTCGGCGCGACCATCGGGGTGCTGCTCGGTATCGTCCGAGCGGCGCTGGGCAAAACCGGAGGATACCCATTCGGCCCGGCGCTGGTCGCCGGATGCCTGCTCAGCGTGCCATTGACCGTGGTCCTGCTGGAATAGGCCGCCCTCTCCGCAAATGAGCGTCCAGGGTGCTCCGCGCTGCCCTACGTCCAACTCTGGAAGCCGATTCCTCCAGTGTCCCTACTTGGCTGCTGCGGCTTGGGTCTTGCTGATCCAAGCGTCCAGGAGACGATTGGCAGCGCCGGAGTCGATAGCCGCCCGCATCCGGTCGAGTTGCGGGGCCAACTGGGCAGCTAGCGGAACATCCAGCACTGGACCGGTGTAAGACAGCCCAGCGGCGGCGGCATTGAGCAGCACCACGTCGCGCACCGGTCCCTGGTCACCGTTCAGCACGCTTCGGACGACTTTGGCGTTGGCTTCGGGAACCCCGCCGACCAGTTCCTCCCGTTTGGCCCGGCCGATGCCGAGTTCCAGCGGATCGAGGCTGACCTCGTTGAGCTTTCCGGCATTGATCAGCCAAACCCGTGAGTCGGTGGTGGTGGTCAGTTCGTCCAACCCGTCCCCGCCGTGGAAGACCATGCCCCGGGTGCCTCGTCCAGCCAGCACGCCAGCGATCAGCGGGGCCATCCGCTCGTTGGCCACGCCCACGGCCTGAGCGTCCGGACGCACCGGATTGGCCAGCGGGCCGAGGAAATTGAAGGTGGTTTGCACTGCCAATTCACGACGGGCGGTCCCAGCGAAGCGCAGTGCGGGATGATACATGGCGGCGAAGAGGAACACGATGCCGAGTTCGCGCATGACGCCCGCCTGCGCGGCCGGTGGCACGTTCAGCGCCACGCCGAGCGCTTCCAGGCAGTCGGCAGTCCCGGATGCCGACGACGCCGCCCGGTTGCCGTGCTTTATCACCGGCACGCCTGCGGCAGCGGCCACGATTGCGGCCATCGTTGAGATATTGACGGTGTTGGCCCGGTCTCCCCCGGAGCCGACGATGTCAACGGCGTCTGAACTCAATGAGATTGGAGTCGCCCGGTTGAGCATCGCCTCGGCCAGCCCGGAAATCTCGGCGACCGTCTCCCCCTTGGCCCGCAGCGCGACCGCAAAACCGGCTATCTGCACATTGCTGGCTTCCCCAGCAAGAATCTGATCCATAGCCCAGTTGGCCTCGGCCGGGGTCAGATCCACCCCATTTATCAGCCCGGCAAGGACGTTGGGCCAAGTATTTGTCACGCCGAGGCCCCCGCAGCTTCAGCTTCCTCATCCTTCGGCTCACCGGCCTGAGCTTCCGGCTCAGTGGCCTTAGCGGCTGGCGCACTGGCTTTGGCTTCCCCGTCCTTCGGCTCATCGACCTGAGCTTCCGGCTCAGTGACCTTAGCTTCTGACGCACTGGCTTCAGCTTCCGCGTCTGCGGCTTCCCCGCCTTCAGCAACTTCGCCGTCTGCAGCCTCTCCGCCCGCATCAGCGTTCTCGGCAACATCGTCACTGAGCCAGGTGCGCAGCAATCCAGCGACTTGCTGCGGCAATTTGATCGGATCGATGGGATAGACCGCGATGGCATCGGCTTTGGACCAAGTGGCCAGCCAGGCATCCGCCACCCGCACCACCAAGACCAGGATCGGCGGGCAATCCGGCACTTCGTCCTTGATCTGGTGAGCCAGCCCCATCCCGCCAGCGGGCACAGCCTCCCCGTCAAGAATGGCCAGGTCGAAGCTGCCGGTGTCCAACTGCTGCAGCGCAGCAGGATGGGTGGCCGTCTCGACAATTTCCAGTTCAGGCAAGTCGGCGGCAACTCTTTTACCCAACGCCAATTTGACCTGTTCCCGGACAGTCCGGTCATCAGAGTAAAGCAGAATGCGCACAGTTTCGCTCATCACTAAAGTCCTTTTCACAAGGTTCGTCCTGAGCCATCCTAACGGTTTACCCACCAGACATGAGCATGCTAGCGCGACTCAATCATCAAGCTGTCGGTAAATGAGCCAGATTCCCGCCCCCAGCTTCCCGCATCAGATCATGACAGGCATAGGCTGGGCGGTTTCACCCAATACTGCGCTGAACTGGAATCTGGGGAGAGTTAATCAAACAGGTCGCTATGCGTCCCGGTACGGGCGAAGTAGACCTCCTTGGGGTCGGCGTCGTCGTCAATCCGGTAAACCAGTAGCCAGTCAGGCTCGACATGGCATTCCAAATACCCCGAATACCCGCCAGCCAACGGGTGCTCCCTGAGTTGCGGCGACAAGGGCATCTCGTCCGCTATGTCGCCCATCACGGCAAGAACTTTCCGCATATCGTAGCCGCGCTTCTGACAAAGTTTGAAGTCCTTCTTGAAGCGGGTCGCATAGAACGGCTCTCTCACCTACCCACCCATCGACTCAGCGAAGTCCGTGACAGACATCGACTGCTTGGGCATGCGACCGCTACGCATATCCTCAATCTCACGCATAGCCGCAAGCGTCTCCGCGTTCGGCCTTGAGAGCGTGATCTCAAACGGTATCCCGCCCTGCCGCACAGACTGGCGCACAAAGACGTTCATGGCAGTGGTCATATTCATGCCCAACTCGGAGAACAGGTTCTCCGCCTGCTCCTTCAACCCTTTGTCCATACGAATACTCAAATTAACAGTGTCCGAAGTCATACCATGTGCCCCTTCCCGACCGGCCCTACCTCCATCATGCCATAAAATATGTGCGTTACCAATGCAACTGACATGCATCAGCCGGATATTGCACATATTATAGCGAATACCCATCAACCTCAGCCCAGCATCTTGCCAGATCAAGGATCAACAGCAGTTCAAACCAAGCAAAGTGGAAGAAAGATACTTCACGGTGAACGAAGCGAACGCGGGAGTCCAAGGAGATCGCTCCTTGAATATCAATTCTTCAGAGTCTCCAAAAAGTACCGCAATGAAGCGAAGCGGAATGAGGACATTTTTGGCGAACGCAGTGAGCGCGGGGGTTTGAAGGGGGTCGCCCCCCTTCAATGTCAAATGTCGGGGTCCCCAAAAAGTACCGGACCGAAGCATCAGCGTAGGGAGGACACTTTGGCGAACGCAGTGAGCGCGGGGGTTAGAAGGGGGTCGCCCCCCTTCAATGTCAAATGTTGGGGTCCCCAAAAAGTACCGGCCCGAAGCGTCAGCGTAGGGAGGACAATTTTTGGGGCAACTCTCTAGTGGAAGGAGTTCCCACAGGCGCAACTGTTCTCGGCATTCGGGTTGTCGATGG
>JAISCH010000061.1 GCA_031265725.1 Propionibacteriaceae bacterium | reverse complement strand
GATGGCCGTGATAACACGTTCACCCCGGCTGAATTGCTGTTGGTCGCTTTGGCTGGATGCTCAGCCATCGACGTTGACCAAGCCACGTCGCGGCACCAGAGCCCCAGGCATTTCCAAGTTACCGCCAGCGCGGTGAAGCAACAAGACGAGAGCGGCAACAAGTTGAGCGGCATCCAGGTGCGTTTCAATTTGGAATTCGAGGATTCGGTCGAAGGCGCGGCTGCCCAAGCCATTCTGCCGCGCGTGGTCGAAATATCGCATGCGAAGCTCTGCACCGTTGCGCGGACGATAGAGGCAGGCGAGCACGTTCGGATGGAGGTGGGCTGATGAGCGCCCTAGTAGTCACCAACGCCCGGATCGTGTCTGCGGGCACGCCCGCTGGCGACCCCACGACGATCCTCGCCGTTGATGGCAAGATCGTCCAACTCGACGCGGACGCGGAGCTACCGACCGAGGCCAAAGTCATCGACGCGGGCGGGCGTAGCGTATTGCCCGGATTGACCGACGCCCACTGCCACGCCTATGGCATCTCGATGAGCATAGATGAGATCGAGCACTCGCCGCTCAGCTATGTCGCGCTGAAGTCGGCGCACCGGCTGGGCCGTGCGCTGCGTCGGGGATTCACCACTATCCGCGACGTCGCTGGCGGGGACGCGGGCCTGGCCAGGGCTATCCGGGAGGGATTGCTGCCGACCCCGCGTTATCTCTACACCGGGGCCGCGTTGAGCCAGACCGGAGGGCACGGGGACGGCCGCCATCCGGACTACGACCTCTCCGCCCATTGCGGATGCTCGACAACTGTCGTCGATGGGGTGGATGCGATACTGCGCACCGTGCGGGAACACTTCCGGCGCGGCGCGACCGCGATCAAGCTGTTGACCTCGGGTGGTGTGATCAGTGAGTCCGACCCGCTCCGGATGCCACAGTATTCCGGCGAGGAGGTGCGCGCCGCCACTTACGAGGCCGACCGGCGCGGCAGTTATGTGGCAGCCCACGCCTATTCGCCGGAGGCGATCATCCACTCAGTCAGCAATGGGGTGCGGACGATTGAGCATGGCAATCTCCTCGACAAGATGAGCGCCGAGGTCATGGTCACCGCCCATGCCTACTTGGTGCCGACCCTGATCGCCTATGACGCGATGGACCGCCGGGGCGACCAGGTCGGACTCACTGAATTCGGGCGGCAGAAGAATTCCGCTGTCTTGACGCATGGCAAGGACGCGATCCGGATCGCCCGTGCCCATGGCATCCCAATCGGCTTCGGCTCCGATCTGATGGGCGACCTGGAAGATGAGCAATTGGGCGGGTTGCGCCTGCAAGCAGAAGTGGAAGGCGTAGAGCGGGCCATTGAGGCAGCGACCGCCACCAACGCCGAAATCTTCCAACGCCCCGACCTGGGCCGCATCCAACCAGGCTATGTGGCCGACCTGCTCATCCTGGACGGCGATGTGCTAACCACCCCAGAAATCCTCTGGGAAGAAGCCCACCCCCGTACCGTGATCCAAGCCGGGAGTATCGCTCACGATGGCTTGCAACTGTAAGTCGCAGCCGCCAGCTAGCTTTATATCAAGTAGTCAAGCTTGGGGCGTTGTGGTACGTTTAACGCCTTAACGTCCCAAGTGGTGATACGGTGTAAGTATGAGTGTGGTTGTCAGTGAGCGGGTGACTATCCCAGCGGCGTCGGTCAAGTTGAATCCGACTGAGCAGTCAGATTGGGCTAAGGCAGTATTTGCTTTCGTGAGCCAGGCCGCTGAAGCTGGTAAAGACGTCGAGTTGGCTGTACTGGAGGAGACTTACTCTCCGGCGGAAGTAGCACGTCTGGTCGGGGTGTCCAAGTCTGGCATCCATCGCCGTATCGAGTCAGGTGACATTCAGGCGCGCAAAGTTGGTAGCCGTTATCGAATCTCAGCTAATGAGGTCCGGCGGTACCGGCAGCGGCTCATAGCTGATCTGGCCGGGCTGCTGGCTGATGACTTCTAGAGTTTTTCTTGATGCTGACGTACTGGCTTCTCCTGTCACCAGGACGCTTATCTTGCTGTCATTTCCGCACGCTGACTCACGTTTTCATGTTTGCTGGAGCGCGGAAGTAGAAGCTGAGGCGAATAGTCACCTAAGACCCGGACAGGCCAGATTGGCTGAGGTCCGTCGTATCGGTGACCTTGATGATCAGGTCTTAGTTTCATCGCCCGCCATTACCGAGTTGGAGAGACTGACTGACACCAATCCGAAAGATAAGCATGTGCTAGCCGCTGCTAGTTCGGCGGGAGCGCATGCTGTGGTAACTCGCAATGTTGCAGATTTTGGCCATAAGGATCTTTCGTACCTGGGAATGAATGCTGTGCATCCTGACTTGTTCCTAGCCCGCATGTTGACACCTAATATGTATCAGGACACATTGGCCAGCATGTGTAAGCGACGTAACCGGCCTCCAAACGTGCCCAAGGCGCTTCACCTGATGATCGGTCTAGAACATCCACTGCTAGCTCAGGCCATGTCAGATTTGTTTCCCGGTGCGGAACTGCCCGCGAGTTCCTTTCCCGCGCCAGCAGAGCTGTTCCGTGGCCGTAGCTGCCTGATCTGTGGTAAGCGCTTAGCTGCCCCGAGGTCAACGGTTATAGGGATCGGACCAGAATGCCTCACCCATAGCTGATCCGGAGAACCTGCGAAC
>JAISCH010000020.1 GCA_031265725.1 Propionibacteriaceae bacterium | reverse complement strand
CAGAGCACACCACACAGCCCTACTACGCATTCAACAACATTCATCAAGGGGGAAAATGACACAAGACATGAATCCGGCAGCCGCTACCCGTAAATCCCAATTGTGGAGCGGGCAGTTTGGCTTTATCATCGCCGCAATCGGCTCAGCGGTCGGGTTGGGGAATATCTGGCGATTCCCCGGAGTGGCCTATTCCAACGGCGGCGGGGCCTTCATGATCCCTTACCTGTTCGCCCTGATCACCGCTGGGATCCCGATCCTCTTCCTGGACTATGTGATCGGCCATCGCTACCAGGGCTCGGCACCGCTGGCGTTTCGGCGGATCAAGAGCTGGCTGGAGCCGCTGGGTTGGTTCCAAGTGATGATCTGCTTCTTCATCGCGCTGTATTACGCGGTGATCCTGGCTTGGGCGGCGTCCTTCTTCGTCTTCTCCTTCAGCACGGCCTGGGGAGCCGACCCGACCGACTTCTTCTACAACAGCTTCCTGCAGATGCCGGAGACGCCGACCGTGTCAATCCAGCCGGTGCCCGGTGTGATGATCCCGCTGATAATAATTTGGGTGGTCAGCATCGCCGTGCTGGCGCTGGGGGTCACCAAGGGAGTGGAGAAGGCAAATATCATCTTCCTGCCGCTGCTGGTGGTCGCATTCTTGATCCTGGTGGTCCGGGCGATCTTCCTGCCCGGCGCGCTGGACGGGCTGAATGCCCTGTTCACCCCAGATTTCGACGCGCTGCTCAAACCCGAGGTCTGGATTTCGGCGTACAGCCAAATCTTCTTCTCGCTGTCGATCGCATTCGGCATCATGATCACCTACGCGTCCTATCGCAAGCGCAAAGCCAATCAGACCGCGCCCGGCCTGGTGGTCGCCTTCGCCAATTCATCCTTCGAATTGCTGGCCGGGATCGGCGTGTTCTCGGTGCTGGGCTTCATGGCTGCGGGCCAGCCCTTCGCTGAATTCAGCGCGAATTCAAAGATCACCGGCCCGGGCCTGTCTTTCATCACCTTCCCGAAAGTGATTTCCGAGATGCCGGGCGGATGGTTCTTCGGAGCGCTGTTCTTCGGCTCGCTGCTGATGGCCGGGTTCACCTCGATGATTTCCATCACCCAGGTGGTCTCCTCGGCGTTCCAAGACAAATTCAAGATGAAACCGGCGAAAGCGTCGATCACCACCGGGTCGGTGATAGCGGTGATCTCCATCGTGCTCTTCGGCACCACCACCGGCATGTACGTGCTCGACATCGTGGACAACTGGGCCAACAATATCGGCATCGTCCTATCAGCGATCCTGATGATCCTGGGCTGCTTCTGGGTGTTGCGCAAGCAGGGCGAATTCGCCTACCACCTCTCCAGCCTGTCCACTTTCAAAGTTGGACGGATCTGGAGCCTGCTGTTGACCTGGCTGGCTCCGTTGCTGCTCGGCTACATGCTCGTCCAGGTGTCAGTGGGCATCCTCACCAACGGCTACGACGGCTATCCGGACTGGATGGTGAACGTCTTCGGCTGGGGGCAGACGCTGGTCTGCGTGGTGGGAGCACTCGTCTTCACCAAGCTGAAATGGCCGTTCAAACCGGACGATTTCCAGCCGTGGCCGGTCTATGTCAAGGAGGAATTGCGATGAGCACACCAGCAGTTATTCTTTTGCTTCTCTCGATCATCGTCATCTGGGGCGGACTGATCGCCAGCGCCATCTTCTTGCTGCGCAAGCCAGAGCTAAGCGACTGGCCGGAGGGCTTGCCAGCCGAGGAAGACTAGCGACTCGGACGGTGCAATCTATCCGGACGGCGCGACACCGCTCTTGCTGAGTGGAGAGCCGCTGGCAGCGCCGTCGGCAATCCATAGACTGAGTGTATGGAGTTGCTGACCGCTAAATGGCTGGTTTCCCCAGCCGCGCAACCGGCATTGGAACAGGCGGCGGCGTTTGCCGACCCACGCAGCCTGGCGGCTGGCTCCGCTATGCGCAAGCGTTGGACCCCGGAGCAGTCTGCGGCGGCATTGACCCAAGTGGCCCTGCGCCGCAAGGCGGTGGGCAAATTCGGCGAGTCGGCCGCGCGGCTCTTCTTCACCCCGGACGGCTTGCAGCAGGCCACCAGGGCGGCGGTGGCCAGTTGGCGGGCCGGGCAATTGCGGACAGCGGGAGCTAGTGCGGTCACCGACCTGGGCTGCGGGATAGCCGCCGACTCGATAGCCTTCGCCCGAGCCGGTCTGCGGGTGCGAGCGGTCGAGTGTGATCCGGTGACGGCGGTGCTGGCTGCGGCAAACCTCCGCGCCGCCTGTCCGGACGGCGCTGCCGAAGTGATCCAGGCGGCGGCCCAGCAAGACGAATCCGTCACTGTGGGCCAGTCCGCTGACCAAGCGGTCTTTCTCGACCCCGCGCGGCGCACCGGCGATCGGCGGAGTTGGCGCTTGGAAGACCTCAGCCCCAGTTGGGAATTCTGCCTCGACGCGCTGCGGCGTCAGCAACTGGGCTGCGTCAAGGCCGGTCCCGGTCTGGAGCACAGCCTCATCCCGGACGAGCTCGGCGCGGTCTGGGTGAGCGAGTCCGGCGAACTGGTCGAACTGTGCCTGTGGTCAGGCAATGCCGCCTATCCGGCTGGCTCGCGCACCGCGCTGTTACTGCCCCAAGGCGATGAATTGCCGATCCCAGCCAGGGCGGCTCCGGCTGAGCGCACTGGCCAGCCCCGTTATCTTTACGAGCCTGATCCGGCGGTCATCCGCGCCGGTGGCGTGACGCAAGTGGCTGAGGCCGTGGCTGGTTGGCCGCTGCGACCCGGTATCGGCTACATCGCCAGCGAGCAACTGATCCGAAGCGGATTCGCAACGGCATTCACCGTACTCGCGGAACTTGCCTTCGACGAGCGGACGCTGCGGTCCTGGGTCAAGGCCAATGACATCGGCATTCTGGAGTTGAAAACTCGCGGCTTAGCCGTCGACCCGGCTGTGCTGCGTCGCCGTTTGAGACCCCGGGGCCACAATTCAGCCACCCTCATCCTGGCCCCTACCGATGCCGGGGCGCGGGCATTCGTCGTCCAGCGGTCATTTTGATGCGACAATAGTCCGGAATGAACGGAGTCGTCGTGACTGACTTGCCAGCGCCGAAAAGAGCCTGGAAACATTGGCTGCTCTTCATCGCCATCGGTGTGGCCGCTGGATATATGTCCGGCCTGTTCGGAGTCGGCGGCGGTACGATCATCGTCCCACTGCTGCTCACCTTCGCCCATTTCGACGTGCGCAAGGCCTCCGGCACGTCATTGGCGGCGATTGTGCCCACGGCGATTGTGGCGGTCTTCTCCTATGTGGCCCGGGACGCCGTTGACTGGCTGGCCGCGCTGCTCATCGTCATCGGCTCAGTGGGGGGCGCGCAGTTGGGCAGCCATCTGCTCGACAAATTGCCCCGGAAGGCGATCCGTTGGGCGTTCATCGGCTTCCTCTTCGCGGTGGTCGTCTCGCTCTTCATCGTGGTCACCTCCCGCGACTCACAGATGCACATCGACCTCTGGCTCGGTGCTGCCCTGGTCCTGCTCGGATTGATCGTCGGCATCCTCTCCGGCTTGCTGGGGATCGGCGGCGGCCTGGTCGTCGTCCCGATGCTGATCCTGATCTTCGGGGCCAGCGACCTGGTGGCGAAGGGCACCTCACTGGCCATGATGATCCCGACAGCGATCTCCGGCACCATCGGCAATTTCAAGCGCGGCAACGTCGACCTCAGCGCCGGACTCTTCATCGGCGTGGGAGCCTGCGCGACCAGTGCCCTCGGCGCAGCCACCGCCGCCTGGATCGATCCCTTCGTCGGCAACGTCCTCTTCGCCGTCTTCCTGCTAGTAATAGCCGCCCGGATGATCAAAGACGCCCTGAAGAAAGCTTGAGTTGAATCCGGCAAGGTTCTGCAAGCCATCCAAGAGCACAGGAGGCTAGTCGCACCTTTCCGGGGAGTAACAAGAGGATAGACTTTGTGTGATACGTCATGTGTTACGCTTGTTGGGTGGACGGCATCACGATTCATCCTCACGCTCTGGAGCATGACCAGACCAGGGAGGACATCTATGCCGCCCTGTATACCGAGACTGGGTCTGTCCTGCTGCACCGGGAGCCAGATTCAGAACGGTGGATACTGACCGGATTCAATACCCACGGCAATCTGATCCAGATCGTCAAAGTCGTATTTGAGACCGGTGGAGTGCTGGTTATCCACTGCATGAAAGCACAGAAAGAAACCGTGGCCATGATAGATAGAGCTAGGAGGATGAAACGATGAGTAAATGGGGAAAAGTCAACGGGGTTGAGTTGACTGATGAGATGATCGACGCCATTGAGGCGAATGCGCTGGCCGGGTTCCCTGGTGTTGAAGTCGTGGAGTATGCACGCCACTCGCCCAGTCCGGCCATGAAGGATGAAACGCTGAATGTGCGCATCCCAGCTGGCTATAAACGGGCTATCGAAGCGGCGGCCATCGCTGATCACGTCACGCAATCAGCCATAGTCAGAGATGCCATCGGCGCATGGCTGATGGAGCGTGAACTCGTCGCCTGACAGCGGATTTGTCACTGAGTGAGCAGCGTTGAGTCTTGACTGAACACTTACCAACCAATAGCAAAAAGGGACCGGCCGCAGAATTCTGCAGCCGGTCCCTTTTTGTTGGCTAGGCGGAATAATCCTTGTGGACTGTCTCTTTGATCAGGAAGATCAGGGAGAGCAGGGAGACACACATCATGATGATGATGTAGATGGGCAGCATCATCGGATTGTTGTCATTTGAAGAGATCAGCCAGGTCGCCACGTAGGAGCAGGTGCCGCCGAATAGCGCACTGCCCAGGTTGTATGGAATCGAGACGCCGCTGACTCGTACCTTCGCCGGGAAGGATTCTGGCATCGCGGAAGTGAAGGCTGAATTCATCAGGCCGTAAATCATCGCCAGCATCATCACCATCAGAATCCGCAAGCCCAGGATATTGGTGGAAGCCAACACTGAGACGATGGGATAGCTCAACACGATGATTCCGATAGCACCAATCAGCATGATCGGCTTGCGCCCATACTTGTCAGCGAGGATGCCAGAGATCGGCAGGATGATGCCGTACCCGACCAGAGTCAGACTGGACAACAGATAGGCGTCCTGCGGGCTGGTATCGAGGAAGGTCTGGAAATAGGTGGGCATATAGCTCAGGATCAGCCAATATGCGGTGAACCCACCAGCGGTCACCAAGAAGACCGCGATCATTGTCTTCCAATGCGACCGGAAGGCCTCGACCATCGGAATAGCGACCAATTCCTGATTTTCTTGCTTCTCTTTGAAGACCGGCGTCTCGTCCACGCTGCGGCGCATGAACCAACCGAAGACGGCGATGGCGATGCCGAGCAGGAATGGCACCCGCCAGCCCCAACCGTTCAGGTCCTCCGGCGCCATCGTGGTAGACAGCAACAGCCCGAGCAGCGAGCCGATCAACAGGCCGACCGCCGAGCCGACCTGGGAGAAGCTGACGATGAAGCCCCGGTTGCCCGGCTTGGAGAATTCGCCCAGGAAGGAGATCACATTGCCCCATTCCCCACCGGCGGAGATGCCCTGACAGACGCGCAGCACCACCAGGATCATGGTGGAAGCCACGCCCACTTGCGAATAGCTGGGCAGGCAGCCGATTGCGAACGTGCTCACCCCCATCAGCACAACGGTGATGGAAAGGGTGTTTTTGCGTCCAATCCGGTCCCCGAAGTGGCCGAAAAGGAAGCCACCGATCGGCCGGGCCAGGAAGCCCAGCCCGAAGACCATGAAAGTGTTCATCAGCGCCACGATCGGATCGTCGTTCTTCGGGAAGAAGTTGGCCGCGATAGCCACGGCGAAATAGCTGTAGATGCCGAAGTCGAACCACTCCAGGATATTGCCCGAGATACCGGCGATCACATAGCCGGTGGACATTTTCTTCGGAACAGGACTCGCTACTTCGGCATCAGTAGGTTCAATATTGCTCATTAATTAACCCTCCATGTATCAAAATGAGTTAGGGCGTCATGCAGCCGGGGCGCAGGACACCACAGCGCCAGCCTGAATGACTGTGCGCGGCTTGGTTTCATCCCAGAGCAGCGTCGGATCGGCGAGCACATCGCCTTCGAGGATCAGCAGATCGCCGACGCAGCCAGGTTGGACACGGCCGAGTTCCGGCCGTTGGATCAGTTCGGCATTGACCACGGTGACTGATTCGAGCGTCCGCTCAATGCCCTCAATCTCGCACTGCAAGCGCAAACCGGCGAGTTGCTCGTCCTCCAGGTCTCCCATCAGGTCGGAGCCCCAGCCGATCTTCGCCCCGGCCGCCCGAGCGATCCGGATGGCGTCTTTCCCAGCCTGCAGCACCTGGGTGTTCTTCACCGCGCTCTCCGGCGTCAGCCGCACCTCGTCACCGCGCCGGTCCATCGCGTCGTAAGTCACCAAAGTGGGCACCATATAGCTGCCAGCTTCCGCGACGGCCTTTGCGGCGGCGGCATCGATGAGGTTGGCGTGCTCGACTGTGCGCACCCCGTTCTCG
>JAISCH010000133.1 GCA_031265725.1 Propionibacteriaceae bacterium | reverse complement strand
CTTCGCCTCGTTGGCTACCCGGCTGACCCGCGACACCGACTACGAGGTGGACGAGAAGAAGCGCACCATAGCGGTGCTGGACGAGGGCATCTCCGCTGTCGAGGACTATCTCGGTATCGACAATCTGTATGAGTCGGTGAACACGCCGATGATCTCCTACCTAAACAATGCGATCCGGGCCAAGGAATTGTTCAAGCGGGACCGCGACTATGTGTTGTTGGGCGGTGAGGTGCTGATCGTGGACGAGCACACCGGCCGGACGCTGGAGGGGCGGCGTTACAACGAGGGCCTGCATCAGGCGTTGGAAGCCAAAGAGGGCGTGGAGATCAAAGACGAGTATCAGACTTTGGCGACCATCACTTTGCAGAATTATTTCCGGATGTATAACAAGCTGTCCGGGATGACTGGCACGGCGAAGACCGAGGAGTCTGAATTCCAGAAGATTTACGGCCTCGGCGTCCTCCCCATCGACACCAACATGCCGATGATCCGTGCCGACCAGTCCGATCTGATCTATCGCACCGAGGGCGCGAAGTTCGAGGCGATCATCGCGGATGTGGCCGAGCGGCATGCCCTGGGCCAGCCGATCCTGCTCGGCACCGCGTCGGTGGCCAAGTCGGAGGTGCTTTCCCGAGGCCTGAAGCGGGCCGGGGTAAAACATGAGGTGCTGAACGCCAAAGAGCATGCTCGGGAGGCTTCAATCGTGGCCCTAGCTGGCCGCAAGTCCGCCGTCACCGTCGCCACGAATATGGCCGGACGTGGCACCGACATCATCCTGGGCGGCAACCCGGAATTCCTGGCTGACGCCGTATTGCGCAAGCGTGGGCTTGATCCGATGGAGGAGCCGGAGGAATACGAGGAGGCCTGGCCGGAGACGCTGAAGCAGATCGAGGAACAAGTCGCCGCTGAGCACGACGAGGTGGTCGAGTTGGGCGGGCTGTATGTGATCGGCTCCGAGCGTCACGAGTCCCGGCGTATCGACAACCAGTTGCGCGGTCGAAGCGGACGGCAGGGCGATCCAGGGGAGAGCCGTTTCTATCTGTCGCTGGAAGACGATCTGATGCGGCTCTACAAGACCGATGTGATCGACTGGGTGCTCACCGCGCTGAACGTTCCCGATGACATGCCGATTGAGAACAAGCGGGTGACGAAGTCCATCCAGCAGGCGCAGGAGCAGGTCGAGGCCCAGCATTTCGAGGTCCGCAAGAACGTGCTCAAATACGACGATGTGATGAACCGGCAGCGCCACGCCATCTACACCGACCGGCGTCAGGTGTTGAAGGGCGCGGATGTAGAGGCCCAGTTGCGTTCGAACGTGGACGCTGTGGTCGCCGCCTATGTGCATAGTTTCACGGAGGGCTTCGTTGACGACTGGGAGTGGAAGGCGATGTGGGACCAGCTCAAGTCGCTCTATCCGGTCAGCCTGAAATTGGACGACTACCGGGGCCGGACCGATATAACTGCGGATGAGCTGGTAGAGGACTTCCAGGCCGACGCCCAGCAGGCCTATGACACCCGCGAGAACGAGCTAGGCGCGGAGAATATGCGCGAGTTCGAGCGACAGGTGTTGCTGCATGTGCTCGACCGCAAGTGGCGCGAACACCTCTACGAGATGGACTATCTGCGCGAGGGCATCGGTCTGCGGGCGATGGCCCAGCGCGACCCGCTGGTGGAGTACCAGCGCGAGGGTGGCGACATGTTCAACTCCATGATGGAAGCCTTCATGGACGAGGTAGTCGGCTACCTGTTCAATCTGCAGGTCAAGGTGGAGCCAGCGCAGCCAGTGGCGATGGTTGCCACCGGGCCAGATGAACTCGGCCAGGCCGAGGCCTACGTCGGAGCCAGTCTGACCAATCCCGATGCGGGTGGCAGCCGGAAGCGCAAAGCCGCCCCGGCCGCCCCAGCCCTCACCCAGCGTCCGAAACTGGAGGCGAAAGGTTTGGAGCAGCGTGCTCCGCAAACCGGCCTAGCCTTCTCCGGCGGCAGCGAGACCAAGACCGCCGGTGACCCCAAAGCGACCAAACAAGACGATCCCTACGCCGGAGTCGGCCGCAACCAACTCTGCCCCTGCGGCTCAGGCAAGAAATTCAAGAACTGCCACGGTCGCCCAACCGCAAGCTAGACTGCCCCAAAAAGTGTCCTCCCTACGCTTCGCTGCGGTCCGGTACTTTTTGGGGACCCCAATATTTGACATTGAAGGGGGGGCGACCCCCTTCAAACCCCCGCGCTCGCTTTGCTCGCATTTCGCTCATCCAAAAGTGTCTTCGTAAGGCTAGCTTGCTTTGGTGATGATGGTGGGGACTAGCGCGGCTTCGAAGCGGGTGCAGACCCAGCCGTTCGGCGTCTCCAACAGCCGGATGGCGGCTGCTCGGGAGACGTCGCGTTGGCGCAGATGGATGGCGACTTCCATGACTCCGGGTTCGGGCGATTGGACGTGCAGTGAGCGGATCCGCAGGTCTGTGCTGAACGGGGTGTTCCGCAGTTTGCGGATGGTGCGGATGGCGGTGGGTGCCATCAGATGTTCAAGTTGCTGCAAACGCCGTCGACCGGCGATCACTTCCACTATCGC
>JAISCH010000087.1 GCA_031265725.1 Propionibacteriaceae bacterium | reverse complement strand
CCAAGGCGACCAAGAAAGTCGCTACTGGCTCACTGACGGTGAAGACTCCGAAGACCACGAACGTCGATACTGGCAAGGATCCGGCCAAGACGGCTCCAAAGTACGGCGAGACGTTGCAGGCTGTTCCCGGCGCTTGGGGTCCGGATGGTGTGGATTTGTTCTATCAGTGGTATCGCTCGGGTAAGGCGATCAAGGGCGCGACTGGCGACACCTACCTGTTGGTCAACTCTGACAAGGGCAAGACGATCAAGGTGAAGGTGACCGCTAAGAAGACCGGCTACTCGAACACGGCTAA
Organism: Propionibacteriaceae bacterium; assembly: GCA_031265725.1. GTDB lineage: Bacteria > Actinomycetota > Actinomycetes > Propionibacteriales > Propionibacteriaceae > Propionicimonas. The sequence continues at coordinate 7,082 of JAISCH010000087.1, read as the reverse complement.
GACCTCGAAGTCAACCGCGAAAGTGAGGGCTGTCTAACCACCACCCATAGCTGACTGGTGGCCACCCGACAAGGTGGCCACCAGTACAGCTACCCAGTAGAACGACCTTACCCGGCAAACCCAATCACGGAAAAGCTGGGTGGGTCGTCCTGCTGCTTTCAAGAGACACTGTGGCGAACAAAGTGAGCGCGGGGGTTTCAAGGGGGTCGTCCCCCTTGGATGTCAATTGTTGGGGTCCCCGAAAAGTACCGCAATGAAGCGAAGCGGAATGAGGACACTTTTTGGGGCTAGTGAGCGCGGGGGTTTCAAGGGGGTCGTCCCCCTTGGATGTTAATTGTTGGGGTCCCCGCAAAGTACCGGACCGGAGCTTAGCGTAGGGAGGACACTTTGTGGGGGTGGGGCAGACTCGCGCACGATTAGTTCGGAGGGGAGGATCAACGGTTCGGCGGCGCGGGTCTCGTTGCCAAGGATATTGAGTAGCAACTCACCAGCTTGTTTGCCGAGGACTAAGCCTGAATTGCTCATCGTGGTCAACGATGGAGTGGATTCGGCGCTGTAGGGGGAGTCGTCAAAGCCGACCACGGCCACATCGGCTGGCACCGACAGCCCCTTGGCGTGGATCGCCCGTAACGCGCCTGCGGCCAGCAGGTCGGAATGGCAGAACAGCCCGTCCACCTCGGACTCGGCGAGGATGCTGGCCATCGCCTCTTCCGCGCCGATCCCGGAGAAGGTGATGTGCTTGAGCGGCCCTGGTTCCAATCCGGCGTCCGCCAAGGCGTTCCGCCAGCCGTTAGTACGGTCGATGACCGGGGCCATGTCAGCCGGACCGGCGATACAGGCTATCCGCTTTCGGCCCAGCGCGATCAGATGCCGGGTGGCGATCTCTGCGGCTTGCCGGTTGTCCAAGTCCACATAGCTGATGCAGTTGGAGAGCTTCCAGGGACGGCCGACGAAGACGGTCGGGAGTTGCGCGCCTTCCACGATCTCGACGCTGTGGTCGGAACTGTGGTGGGAGAGCACGATAGCCCCGTCGACTGTCCCCCGGTTCAGGTACCGGCGCAGCTTGGCTCCGTTGTCGTCCGGTGGGGCGATCAGCAGGATCAACTGGTACTCGGTGTTGTGCAGAGCGTTGGAGACTCCGGAGATGCCCAAGCCGATGAACTTGTCCGAGAGTGCCAGCGAGTCGCTTTCGGTGATGACCAGGGCGATGGCCTCGGCGCTCTGTTTCGCCAGGTTCCGGGCGGCCCGGTTGGGGGTGAAGCCGAGTTCTTCAGCGGAGGCCAGCACTGCCCTCCGCGCCGCTCTGGAGGCATAGCCCGAGTCGAACAGCGCCCTGGAAGCGGTGGCACGCGAAACCCCGGCATGTTGGGCAACATCACTCAGCGTGACATTGCTCCGATTCTCCGGTTTCGCCACCGCGTTCCCCTAGTTTCCGCTTGCAAACTCATAACTGCACGCAAGCGTACTCTCTCCTAGGCGGCTTGGCCCTCCCAGCGGACGTGTACTTTCGCTCCGCACGGTGCAGCCGGTACGAGATTCCCTTCGATGGGCTGGCCGTTCACTTGCAAGCGGCCTTTTCGGCCCGCGCCTGGATTGCGGACTTCGATTGTGTAGTCCGCGCCCCGGAAACGGCGGTTGACGGTGTAGTCGCCAAGCTCGGCGGGCACGCATGGGTCGATGACCAGCCCGGAGAAATCGGCCCGGATTCCGAGGATGTGCTGCGAGACGGCGGTGAAGGCCCACGCGGCGGTGCCGGTCAGCCAAGAATTCTTCGCCTCGCCGTGTTTCGGGGAGGCGGGTCCGGCGATCATCTGGGAGTAGACGTAGGGCTCCAGCCGATGCACTTCCGAGATGCCCTCGCGGTAGGCCGGGGCGCTGCGGCGGAAATAGTCGAACGCGCGGTCGGCGTGGCCCAGCATCGTCTCAGCGATGACGATCCACAGGTTGTTGTGGCAGAAGACCGACCCGTTCTCCTTCACGCCCGGTGGGTAGGAGGAGATTTCGCCACGGTCCATCCGATAGCCGGAATAGGTCGGGTGGAGCAGCGCGATGCCGTGCGGCCCCGCCAACAACTGCGCCACCGATTCGAGGGCGGCCTCGGCCCGTCCGTCGTCCAAGCCGTTGCCACCCATCACGCAGAGCCCTTGGGACTCGGAGAAGATTTTGGCCTCCACGTCGGCATTCGTGCCCACTGGGACGCCAAAGTAGTCGTAGGCCCGGAGGAACCACTCCCCGTCCCAGCCGTGCTCGCTGATCGCCGCGCGCAGCTGGGCGGTGGCGGCAAGCGCTGCATTGGCCAGTTCGGATTCCCCGAGGAGTTCGGCCAACCGGGCGAACTCGGGCGCGATCTGGGTGAACATACCGGCGATGACCAGGGACTCCGCCACCCCTCCGGTCCGGTTCCCGGTGGTTTGGAAAGACTCGCCCGGCTCTTCGGAGAAGCAATTGAGGTTCAGGCAGTCGTTCCAGTCGGCCCGGCCGATGAGCGGGAGTCCGTGCGGTCCCAGGTTGTCCGTGACATGGTTGAGCGAACGGGCCAGGTGCGTCAACAGCGGTGCGGCCAGGGATTCGTCGTTGTCGAAAGGCACCCGTTCATCCAGGATGGAGAAGTCGCCGGTCTCCTTGAGATAGGCGACACTCGCGTAGACCAGCCAGAGCGGGTCGTCATTGAAGCCGCTGCCGATGGCGTCGTTTCCGCGCTTGGTCAGCGGTTGGTACTGGTGGTAGGCGCTGCCGTCCGGTAGTTGGGTGGCAGCGATGTCCAGCAGCCGTTCGCGTGCCCGGGCCGGGACCATGTGGACGAAGCCGAGCAGGTCTTGGCTGGAGTCGCGGAAGCCCATGCCCCGCCCGATGCCGGTGTCGAAGAAAGTCGCCGAACGGGAGAGGTTGAACGTCACCATGCACTGATACTGGTTCCAGGTGTTGACCAGCCGGTTCAACTGGTCGTCGCCGGACGACAACTGGAAGGAACTCAGCAGCCCTTCCCAGTGTTCGCGCAATTCGGCGAAGGCCTGGTCGGCTTGCGCGGCGCTGCTCATCGCGGCGATCAGGGCCTTGCCGCCATCCTTGCGGATGACTCCGGGGGCTTCCCACTTGGATTCGCGGGGATTCTCCAAGTAGCCCAGCCCGATGACGAATTCGACGCTCTGCTGGGGGTCGAGGGTGAATTCCAGCGCGTGTGAGGCGATGGGATACCAGCCGTGGGCGATGGAATTCGACGGCTTACCATCCAGCGGAACCTGTGGCGCGTCCAATGTGCCCCAGAAGCCGAGGAAGGAATCGCGGTCGGTGTCGAAGCCGACGGTGGGAGCGCCCACCCAGGAGAGCGCGTAATGGTTGCGGCGCTCGCGGTATTCGGTGACATGGTAAATCTCCGACCCGCCGCCCTGCACTTCCACCTCGGCCAGGGAGAGGTTGCGCTGGTAGTTGGTCTGGTCGTCCCAGGCGTCCCAGAGGCAGAACTCCAAGAAGGTGAAGACCTTGACGGTCCTCGTCTGGTCGGAGGTGTTGGAGAGGGTGACTTTTTGAATCTCGGCGTCCATCCCGACCGGGACGAAGAAGAGCGACGACGCGCGGATGCCGGAGCGTTCTCCAGTGATCCGGGTGTAGCCCATGCCGTGCCGGGCCTCGAAGAAGTCCAATTCAGCGCCCACTGGCGCGTAGCTCGGCGTCCAGAGGTCGCCGTCCACATTCAGGTAGAGGTAGCGGCCCCCGAGGTCCGGGGGGATGTTGTTGTAACGGAAGCGGCTGAGCCTGCGCAGCCGGGCGTCCTGGTAGAAGCTATAGCCACCGGCCCGGTGGGAGATGATTGAGAAGAAGCGTTCTGACCCGAGGTAGTTGATCCACGGGAATGGGGTGGTTGGGGTGTTGACGACGTACTCGCGCCGTTCGTCGTCAAAATTGCCGTAGCGCATCTGCTTCCCTTTCGCCTTGTCACCGGAACAGCTCTGATCACTGATGTGGAAGCGGTCTCAGTCAGGCAACTATACCTGCTCCGGCTATGGTTCTCTACCCCTTGCGGCCGGACAAGCGACTCGGCTGGATTATGGGTTCGTGGCTTTCTGGAAGCGGAGGGAGGTGATTGGCTGGCCGTTAGGCGTTGCTGACTAGGTATTGGATCGTCCGGCGATACTCGTCCCCAGGGCGCAGCACAGCTGAGGGGAAGCCGGGGTGGTTGGGCGCGTCCGGGTGGAGTTGCGGCTCAATCGCCAGTCCGGCGTATTTTTCGTAGGCCAGGCCGTCCGGGCTGGTGAGCGTGCCGTCGAACCCCGCGCCGTCATAGAACTGCACGCAGGGCGCGTCGCTGCGCAGGGTGAGCCGCAGTCCGTCCGGGCTGGTCAGCGTCAAGTGGTCGCGCAAGCCGTGTCCGTCTACGACGAAGTTGTGGTCGTAGCCCTCGGGGACGGCGAGTCCTTGGGCGAGCAAAACTGGTCGGGCTGCAGCTAGCGTGCGCGGGGTGCGGAAGTCCATCGCGGTGCCGGTCACATCGGCGATCTCCCCAGTGGGGATCAGGTCGGCGCGCACAGCGGTGTAGCCGCTGGCATTGATCTGGACCAAGAGGTTGTCGGCGTCGCGCGACCCGTCCTGGTTCAGATTGAAATAGGGGTGACAGGTCAGGTTCAAGACGGTCGGCGCGTCTGTGGTCGCCTTGTACTCGAGTTGCAGCCCGGAGTCGAGCAGGGTGAAGATCGCCCGCACCTCGAGGCGGCCAGGGAAGCCCTGGTCCTGGTCCGGACTGACCAAGCCGAGCACGACTTTCCCAGCGGACGCGGAGATCACCTCCCAGCGATACTCGGAGAAACCGTGCTGGCCGCCGTGCAGGGTATTCGGCCCTTCGTTCCGGTCGACCTGGTACTCCACGCCGTCCAAGACGAAGCGCCCGCCCGCGATCCGATTGGCGTACCGGCCACAACTGGCCCCCAGATATTGCGGTACGGCCCGAGTCGGGTCCGGCCGACTGAGCACGATGTTGCGACCGGCAGTCTCAAAGCGGTGAAGTGTCGCGCCGAAGCGGGCTATCTCAATAGCGACAGTCTCGTTGCGCAACCAATAGGTGTCCTGCATGGACCATAGCTTGTCATGTCCACAACGAGACCCGGCCCAGCTTCCGCTGGATGAACTATTTTCGAGTCTGACCGGCCTGACGCCTGACGTTATGACTGCCTACGGGTGCGCAGTCTTTCCAGGGTGTGGGCGACGAAGATGTCCACTTCGCCAACCATGTCGATGCTGGGGTCTAGCAGCCATTGGATTTCGATGCCGTCCATGAAGGAGAGCAGGGCGCGGGCCTCGATTTGGGCCTCGGCTGGGGTGATCGAGGCGATTTCGCCATCCTCGGCGGCTTCGAGCAGGCTGTCGGCGAATAGGTTCACCGCAGTGGTGTAGCGGGGTGCCATGTATTCCCGGGCCGGATGGTCGGCGCTGGTGGCCTCGGCGGCGAGGGTGATGAAGAATTCCAGCAGGCCACGGTTGTTGATGTGGTACGCCATCACGCCGGGTTGCGCCTTCCAGCGCTGCAGGCCGCGTAAATACGAACCTTGTAGGTCGTCGGTGAGCACGGCCCAGGACTTCAGCACTGCGGCGAGCAATTCATCTTTGGACTCGAAATGACGCAGCAGCGCGGCCGGGGAGATGCCCACCGCAGCGGCGATCGAACGCAGCGAGGCCCCGTGGAATCCGCGCTCGGCAATCGCGGTGATAGCTTCAGCGACTATCTGCTCACGGGTGCGCCTACCGTTGCGATAGGGGCCACGGCCAGCCCTCTTTGGGGCTGGAGTCCCCGGCTCCGCTACGGTTTTGCCCGCTTCGTCAAGCGTCATCGCTGACTGTCCTCGCTTCGTCAGATAACTATTTGGTTTCGGCTATGTCGGAACGTTGCTATCAAGTATGCTCTTTGCTAAGCTCACTAAAAAGTGAACGATTGATAACAGTTCGTAACGATTTAATAACGTAACCCTCAACGTGGAGGAAGCATGACCAGCCTACGAGTAGGACTGATTGGTGCGGGGCCGGTGGCTCAAGCAATCCATCTTCCTACTGTCGCCCGTCTCGATGGACGGGTCCGGGTGACGGCTGTGTCGGACCCCAATTATGAGTTGGCGCAGGCGGTGGCTGCGCGACTGGATGCCAGGGCTTGCCGGGATCTGGCGGGACTGTTAGCGGGCGACGATATCGATATCGCCGTCATTGGCTCACCCAATGCTTTCCACGCCACCCAGATAATGGCCCTAGCCGCTGCGGGCGTGCGCGGCATCCTCGTTGAGAAGCCACTCGCGGTCAGCCGGGACGAGGCCAGCCAGGTGCGCGCGGCGGTCGCGGCCAGCGGTGCCAGCTTGGTGGTCGGCGCGATGCATACCTACGATGCGGGCTGGCTGCAGGCCCTCGACGCACTGCGTCCCTTGGGTGATTTGGCCGAATATGGCCCCTTCCACGCCCGGCTGGTTTGCCACATCCCGAATAACGAGTATTTTGAGGACATGGCGAGTCAGTTGATCCGTCCTGGTGTGGGCACCTCTGGTGCGGCCCCGACTCCGGGCGAGTTGGTGAGCGGCGGGGTGCTCGGGCTGGCCATCCACAATCTGCCCCACATTCGTCACTTCATCCCGGAGATAACCGACGTGGCCTATGCGGTCCCGGCCCAGCCTTGGGGCTACGCCATCACCGCTACCGGCGTCGGTGGCACCCTCGAACTGCTCGCTCGCACCGGGGGCACTTGGCGGCCCGATTGGACGCTGGGCGTCTATGCTGAAAGTCTCTACATCGAATTAAATTTCCCACCTTCGTATGTCCATTGTGGAAGCGCTACCACAACCATCGTTTTCCCGGACGGCAGCACCCAATTCTGCGGTGGCAGCCTGGACAACGGCTACCTGGACGAGTGGTTGGAATTGCTCGAGATCATCGACGGCAAAGAGCCGCGCTACAGCGTCGACACGTTGGTCGCGGACCTCGACTACGCTTTGCGCCTGGCGGAATTGGCCGCTGCCACCGCTGACCGGGAGGCCTGCGGATGAACGAACGTATCGGCCTGGTGATCAGCGGAACTGGCCGGCTGGGGCAGCGGCAACAACTGCTCGACGCCG
>JAISCH010000057.1 GCA_031265725.1 Propionibacteriaceae bacterium | reverse complement strand
GTGGCGGTGGCGATCTTCCAAGTCCGGTCCGGACGAGTCCGGGGGGAGCGCAGTTGGGTGGCTGACCGGGCCGACGACACAGAGATCGCCGGACTGCTCGAATCATTCCTCTTGCATGTCTATGCCGACGCCGAGGACCAAGTGGATATCGCGGATGCCATTCCGACAGAAATTCTGCTGCCGGAATTGCCGGACAGCGCTGCGGTGTTGATGGAATTGCTCAGCGAACGGCGCGGCAGCAAGGTGCAAATCCGGGTGCCGCAACGCGGCGACAAGTACACGTTGTTGGACACCGTCGCGCAGAATGCGGCTGAGGCGTTGGCCATCCATAAGACTCGCCGGGCCAGCGACTTGGCCACCCGCAATCTTGCCCTTGCCGAGATTCAAGAGGCGCTGGGGATGGAGAACGCTCCGCTGCGGATCGAGTGCTACGACATCTCCCATTTGCAGGGCAGCGACGTGGTGGCGTCGATGGTGGTCTTCGAGGATGGGTTGCCCCGGAAAGCCGACTACCGCCGTTTTGTGCTCAAGAATCAGGCCTCCGATGACGTTGGGGCGATGTACGAGGTGGTGACCCGGCGTTTCACCAGGCTGTTGGAGGACCAATCCGAATTCGACGCGGATTCGGCGGGGGAGGGGCCGCTGCTGATCGATCCGACGACTGGCGCGCCGCGTAAATTCGCCTACGCCCCGGCTCTGGTCGTGGTTGACGGCGGAGCGCCACAGGTAGCTGCTGCCGAGCGGGCTATGCGCGATCTCGGCGTCAGCGATGTCGCGCTATGCGGGTTGGCCAAACGGCTGGAGGAGGTCTGGCTGCCCGATGACGAGTACCCCGTCATCCTTCCGCGCAATAGTGAGGGGCTGTACCTGCTCCAGCGGATCAGGGACGAGGCGCATCGTTTTGCCATCACCCATCATCGTGGCCGCCGTTCCAAGTCGATGCTTGAATCCGCACTGGACCAAGTGCCCGGACTGGGAGAAATGCGCCGAAAAGTCCTGCTCAAACATTTTTCCTCGCTAAAGAAATTGCGTGCCGCCACCGCCGAGGAGTTAGCCCAAGTGCCCGGAATCGGCACCAAACTCGCCAACACAGTCGTCGCCGCCCTAGCCGAGCAACAACCAACCGAAGCAATCAATATGACCACCGGAGAGATTGTCGAGTAACTAGCAGGACACGTTGGAGATGAGGGATTGGGAGGACACTTTGGTGAGCGAAGCGAACGCGGGGGTTTCCAGGGGGTCGTCCCCCTGGAATGTCAATGTTTGGGGTCCCCGCAAAGTACCGGACCGGAGCGCAGCGTAGGGAGGACACTTTGTGGGGCTTTCTTTCTCTCTCTTCTAGTAGAATCTGCTGAATCGAACGGAGCACAATGAGAACGCAACCCAGAGTCACCGCCCTTGGCGGCGGGCATGGGCTGGCTGCTTCGCTCAGCGCGTTGCGTCATTTGACCACCAGGCTGACCGCTATCGTCACGGTGGCTGACGATGGGGGGTCGTCTGGAAGGCTGCGCCGGGAATTCGACGTACTGCCTCCGGGTGATCTGCGGATGGCACTGGCGGCGTTGTGCGGCGATGACGATATCGAACGGCTCTGGGCGGATGTGCTGCAATCCAGGTTTCCCGGAGAGGGGCCGCTGGGCGGACATTCCATCGGCAATCTGCTCATCGCCGGACTGTGGCAGACCTTGCCGCTTCCGGTGGATGGGTTGGATATGGTCGCTGCGCTGTTGCAGGTGAAGGGCCGGGTGCTGCCGATGTCCACGGTGCCATTGGTCATCGAGGCCGATATGGTTGGCACTGACGCCCTCTCGCCGGATGAACTGACCCATGTGGTCGGGCAGGAGGCGGTGGCGCTGGCCAAGGGCGAGATAGTGGATGTCCGGCTCACCCCGGCCGAGCCACCAGCAGCGCCGGAGGCGGTGGAAGCGATTCGGCAGGCTGAGTATGTGGTGCTGGGGCCGGGGTCATGGTTCTCATCGGTGTTGCCGCATCTGCTGGTGCCCGAGCTGTGCCAGGCCATCGTTGACACATCAGCCAAACGTATTCTGACGATGAATCTGATGCCCAGCCAGGACGAGACCTACGGGTACACCCCGTCCAGGCATTTGGAAGTATTGGCCGCCCACGCGCCGACCTTGCGGCTGGACACGGTGATCGCTGACCCCAGCTTCGCCGCTGGCGACCGGCATCTGGCCGGATACGCGGCATCCTTGGGCGCGGAATTGATCATTGAGGATGTGCGTATGCGTGACGGCTCCGCACGGCATGACCCGTATCGGCTCGCCTCGATTTTCGCTCAGATCATGGGCCTCACCTAACTGGGTTCGGAGATTATAAATATTTGCATGATGGCTGATGAGAGACGAGTAGGCTAACCCTAATGACAGAGCATCAAGGAGGATCGGCAATGGCGATGACACAGCAGGTCAAGGCTGAATTGGCTGTGCTGGAAGTCGTCAAGCCAGAACTGCGCAAGGCTGAGATGGCAGCTATGCTGCGCTTCGCCAATTCGCTGCATGTGGCTGGCGGGCGCATCGTCATCGAGGCTGAGCTCGACACCGGGGCGGCGGCTAGACGGTTGCGCAATGCCATCTCTGAGTTATTCGGGATGACCGGTGAATTCGTCGTCATCTCCTCCAGTGGGCTGCGGCGCAGCACGCGTTACTTGGTCCGGCTGATCCGCGACGGGGAGTCGTTGGCCCGGCAGACCGGGTTTATAGACCACCGGCGCAGGCCGGTGCGCGGGTTGCCGGTCACTATCGTCGGAGGTGGCTTGGATGTGTCCGCTGCCGCTTGGCGCGGCGCGTTCTTGGCGCACGGCTCGTTGACGGAGCCGGGGCGCTCGATGGCAATGGAGGTGACCTGTCCCGGTTCCGAGGCCGCACTGTCGTTGGTGGGCGCTGCCCGTCGGCTGGGTATCTCAGCCAAGGCGCGAGAAGTGCGCGGGCTGGACCGGGTGGTGATCCGCGATGGCGAAGCTATTTCAGCAATGCTGGCCCGGATGGGTGCCCACGAGTCGCTGTTGGCCTGGGAGGATCGCCGGATGCGCCGGGAGGTGCGGGCCTCGGCGAACCGGCTGGCCAATTTCGATGACGCCAATCTGCGCCGGTCGGCACGGGCCGCTGTCACTGCCGGAGTGCGGGTGCGCCGGGCGTTGGAAATTCTGGGCGACGACATTCCGGACCATCTGCTAGAGGCGGGCAAGTTGCGGTTGGAGCACAAGCAGGCCAGCTTGGAGGAACTTGGCGCATTGCATGTCCCGCCGTTGACCAAGGACGCGGTCGCCGGTCGGATCCGCAGACTGCTGGCCACTGCCGACAAGCGGGCGGCGGAGTTGGGCATTCCCAACACTGAGTCGGTGCTGACCGCTGATCTTTTTGATGACGCTCCTTAGAATTTGGGTACCACATTCGTTTTTGGATGGGAAGACTTTCTCATTCCTGGCGTAAGACGACATGGACCGTCTTTCCCGAGTAGGCTGAAAGCGCCTCAGAGGAATTAATCTGCTACCGCAGGACACGTTAAGGAGATCAACTACATGACCGTCAAGGTTGGTATCAACGGCTTTGGCCGTATTGGCCGCAACTACTTCCGCGCACTGACGACTCAGGGCGCCGACCTCGATGTGGTCGCCGTAAACGACCTCACCGACAACAAGACATTGGCCCATCTGCTCAAGTACGACTCGATCGTCGGGCGTTTCGAGGGCACTGTCGATTACGACGATGACGCTCTCATCGTGAACGGCAAGCAGATCAAGGCTTTCGCTGAGAAGGATCCCGCCAACCTGCCCTGGGCTGAGTTGGGCGTGGATATCGTGATTGAGTCGACCGGCTTCTTCACTGATGCGGAGAAGGCGAAGGCGCATATCGCCGCCGGTGCCAAGAAGGTCATCATTTCCGCTCCGGCGAAGAATGAGGACATCACCATTGTGCTGGGTGTCAATGATGATCAGTACGACAGCGCCGTGCATAACATCATTTCCAATGCTTCTTGCACGACGAACTGCCTGGCCCCGATGGCCAAGGCGCTCAACGATGGCCTCGGCATCGTGCGCGGTCTGATGACCACGATTCACGCCTATACCGCCGACCAGCGGCTCCAGGATGCCCCGCACAAGGATTTGCGTCGCGCCCGCGCCGCCGCGATCAACATCGTCCCCACTTCGACTGGTGCCGCCAAGGCCATTGGTCTGGTGCTGCCCGATCTGAAGGGCAAGCTGGATGGTTTCGCGCTGCGCGTTCCGGTGCCGACAGGTTCCGCCACCGACCTCACCTTCGAGGCTCCCCGGGAGACCAGTGTTGAAGAGGTCAACGCCATCGTGAAGAAGGCTGCTGAGTCCGCCCCGCTGAAGGGCTACCTCATCTACACCGAGGACGAGATCGTCTCCAAGGATATTGAGACCGATCCGGCTTCCTGCACCTTTGACGCCAAGCTCACCAAGGTGATTGGCAATCAGGTCAAGGTCATCGGCTGGTATGACAACGAGTGGGGCTACTCCAACCGTCTGGTCGATCTGACCGCGTTGGTGGCTGAGAAGCTCTGACTGGCGTAACTTCTGCAGGCCGGTACCCGTTTACGAGTACCGGCCTCATTAGTACTGAGAAATGAGAGAGATAAATATGAGGTCATTGCAGGATTTGGGATCACTCGCTGGCAAGCGGGTATTGATCCGTTGCGATTTCAATGTCCCTTTGGATGGTGAGGTGATCACCGACGATGGCCGGATTCGGGCCGCGCTGCCCACGTTGGACCAGCTTCGTGCGAACGGTGCCAAG
>JAISCH010000056.1 GCA_031265725.1 Propionibacteriaceae bacterium | reverse complement strand
GCTGCCGCGCCCGGACCCGCCAGCGGGATCACAATCCGCAGCATCGCCTGGAAGGACGACGCGCCGTCGATCCGGGCCGCCTCCTCAAGCTCGCGCGGGATGGAGTCGAAGAAGCCTTTGAACATCCAGGTGCAGAAGGGCAGCGACATCACCACGTACAGCACCACAGCGGGCACCGGGGTGTTCATCAGGCCGAGTTTGCGGAAAAGGATGAAGAGCGCGATCACCGAGAGCACGATCGGGAACAGTTGGAACACCATCAGCGCCGCTGAATAAATCGAGTTGACCTTGGTCTTGTAGCGGGACATGGAGTAACCGGCGAAACCTGCCGCGACCAGGGTGATCGCCGTCGTTATCAGCGCGATGACGATGGAATTGCGGAACCACAGCCAGTAGTCGGTGCCTTGGGTGACCACGATGTAGTTGTCGAACGACACTCGTTCCGGGAAAAGCGTCGATCCGTGCAGGATATCCATCGTGGGACGGAATGAGTTGATGGCGGTGAGGATCAGCGGGATATTGGTGAGGAGCATCCCGAAGAGCAGGGCGATAGCGAGCAGCCAACCGCGCAATTTCTTTTTGGTGTAGCCGTTCATGACAGATCATCCGCTTTCTTCTGGAGTTTGAGCATGAAGTAGGCGAGAATGCCCAGGACGATGAGCGTCACCACCGCCGCCGCCGAACCGGTGCCCAAGTCCCGGTAGATCGCCTCATCGAAGGAGAAGATCATCAGGTTGCGCGCATTCGGAGAGTTGTTGGTGAGCAGATACGGCGTCTCGTAGTCGTTGACCGACCAGATCGTCATCAATACCCAAAGGATCGAACTCATCGGCAGTATTTGTGGGAAGGTCACATTCCAGAAGGTCTTCCACTTGCCCGCACCGTCAATAGCGGCGGCCTCGTCCAACACCGGATCAAGCGACTGCAACGTCGCCATCAGCGAGACGAGCATGAAGGGGAAGGAACGCCAGGCTTTGACGACGATAGCTGCCACCGCCGTCCAAGTCGGATCGTTGAAGAAGAAGATGGTGTCGATGCCGAACCAGCTCAACACCTGGTTGACTGCGCCGCTCTGATCCTGCATCATCCAACGCCAGGCGGTCATGCCGACAATCGGCGGGATGATCCAGGGAACGATGAAGCCCACCCGCAACACGGTGCGCATCGGAATGTCCTGCACCAGCAGCAGCGCCAGCCCCAAGCCGAGTAGATAGCTCAAGAGCACTCCACCGATAGCGAAAACGATCGAGAACTGCACCGCGTTCCAGAAGTCGGGGTCTTTGAAAAGCGCGGCATACTTGTCAAACCCTACCCAGGCCTGTGACGGATTGGTGGTCTTACCCTTCTGGAAGCTATACATAATGCCTTGCACCAGCGGGTACAACTGCGCCAGCCCCAGCAAGAAGATAGAGGGCAGTGCCAGATTTATCGACAGCAACCGGTCCCGCCGCGTCTGCAGGTCGCCCGCGCTGATCGTTTTGGCCTTTTTCGTCATCAGTTCTCCTGAGTTTTCCAAAGACGTATCCGGACCCAATCAATGAGTCCGGATACGTCTCATTAGAATTTATTTAGCAAAGATCAGAATGGTCACTTCCCTTCGTCCACAAATCCCTGGACTTTAGCCTGCGCCACCTTGGCCGCTTCGTCAACATCCTTACCGGAGAAGAGCGCCCTTTCCAGATCTTGCATGGTTGAGTCACCGTCAATGGTGTTCAACGCTGCCGAACCGTTGGGAGCCAACGCGAAGAGCGGCTGTCCCACTGGAGCGCCCCAGGCGGCGACGGACTCGCGGTAGAGCGGAGCGGCGTCGAACATCTGGTCAGAGTCGATGGACTTGCGCGGGGAGACGCCGGAAGCGCCACCGAGGAAGAGATCACGACCGTTAGCGGACCAGAAGGAGATGAACTTCATCGTCTCTGCCGGATGCTTGGTGGCCTTGTAGCCCATGATGCCGTTCACAAAGTAGAGGCCGAGCTTCTGACCCTCAGCATTGGCTGGCGGGGGCAGCACCTTGACGACCTTGAGGCTTTCTTCACTGAGCCTGGGGGCGATGGAAGGTGAGTCCTGCACGAAAGCCGACTTGCCCTGGTTGAACAACTCGATGGCCTCGTCTTGGGAGATGGTGGTGGCAGTCGGGTTGATGCAGCCAGTGCCGCCCTCACCCATCGAGGCGATGAACTTCAGTGCTTCCAACTCCTTGGGGCTGGTGATAGCAGCATTGCCTTCTTTGTCGAACATGCCCGCGCCGAAAGCGATGCCCTGCTGGAAGGTCCAGTGCGGGGTGCCGCCGTCGACAACGCCGTAGATTTCTTTATCCGACTTATGCACGGTGTCGCAGGCCTTGGCGAACTCGTCCCAAGTGGTCGGGACCTTCACTCCAGCCTTCTCCAGCACGTCGGTGCGATAGAACCAGACCCGGATGTCAGTCGCCCACGGAATAGCCAGGTAGTTACCTTCCGCGTCCTTGTAGTAGTCCAACATGCCCTCGGTGAAGTCGGCGGCGGTGCCGTCAGACTGCCACTGGGTGATCAGTTCGTTCAGCGGCAAGATGGCGTCAGCGTCCTGCTGCAGGCCGAAGGGCTGGAATCCGCCGCCAGTGGAGACGTCCGGGGCCGAATCGGAGCCGACAGCTTGGGCGAAGGTCTGATACCAGTTGTCCCAACTCTTGTTGGTGTAGTTGATCTTGATACCGGGATTCTCAGACTCGAATTTCTTGATCAATGTCTCGGCGGCAGCCGGGTAGGTGTCTGCCGGACCCCAGGCCATATCCCAGAATTCAAGGGTTACTTGCTCTGCGGGAGGTGGACTGTCACTACCCGAAGAGGTAGGTGCGGGACCGCCGCATGCTGTCAGGGCCAACGCGCCTACCGCCGCAAAGGCAATCAAGGCTTTGAGTGACCGTGGATGGTTTCTCATGAAGAGTGCTCCTTCCTAAGGAAAACAGACTCGCTGCCCCACTGCCCTATTGCAGCGCTCAAGGCTGCCGGTCGGGCATATGCGGATAGCGAATGCAGAGGGTTTCGAGATTCAGCCACCGTGGCGTGAGCCTCAAGCAGCGCCGAGCGGCGCGGTGTCTGGTAGCTGTTCGGGCATCCGGACACGCCGGTTGCCTCCACTTTCACTACCTCCCCCGGGAACGCAGCACGCGGATCGCCAACGAGTGCTTCCAGGGAGCCGAAGGGGCCGAAGGCTTTGATTGTCGCCTTCCGCCGGTATGGCCCGGACACACAACTCAGGTGTGCCAAGGCGGTGTCGAGGCGAGCGTCAGCCAGTACCGCGCGGGCACCGATTGTGACGCTGGCCAGAGTGTGCGCGGGCAGGCCCGCAGCTTGCAGCAACGCTAGGGAGTTGAACAGGGAGGTCTGCGGAGAGTTGTCCGCAGCGTCGATCAGCAGGGCTTCCACCCAGTCGAGTTGAAGCGGACGAACGGCCTCGGCGAATTGGCCCACCGCAGGGGCGAAGAGTTGCGGCGTGTTCAGCAGCAACGGGACGCCGCTGCCAGCCAGCAGCTCGATGTCATCCGGAGTGGGGTCCATCGGCTCGTCAACCACCACCGCGAGCGGATCGTCCGACAGCGCGGCGGCCACTGCTGCTGGCCAGTCCGGAGCGGCGGCCAGCACCCAGGCCAGCTGACGCCCGGTCCGCGCGCCCAAC
>JAISCH010000047.1 GCA_031265725.1 Propionibacteriaceae bacterium | reverse complement strand
TCAGTCAAGCAGGCGCAGAAGGAAGGCGCCGGAGTTGCTGATATTTCCGCTGGCCTGTCCTATGCGGTGGTGCGCAACGCCCTCTACAAGGTGATAAAACTCCACGACGCCAGCGAACTGGGTGAGAAGGTCGTCGTCCAAGGCGGCACGTTCCTCAACGACGCTGTGCTGCGGGCTTTCGAATTGCTCACCGGGACCGAGGTCGTCCGGCCCAATATCGCCGGGCTGATGGGTGCCTACGGGGCCGCGCTGACCGCGATGATGCGGCACTCTCCCGGTCAGGCCAGCGAAGTGCTCGGCCCCGCTGAGCTGGCCACGTTCAGGGTGGATACCAAGCTCGACACTTGCCGGTTCTGCCAAAACCATTGCCAACTGACCATCTCCACCTTCGGCGACGGCACCCGGCACGTCTCGGGGAACCGCTGCGAGCGTGGGGCCAGCCTCGACCCAGCGCCGAAGCGCAGCCCGATCCCCAATCTGTACGACTTCAAGTACAAACGGGTTTTCGGCTACCGGAGGCTGACGGCGGCCCAGGCCACTAGGGGCGAGATCGGCGTTCCCCGAGTGCTGAATATGTACGAGAACTATCCGCTCTGGTTCACTGTGCTGACCGAGTTGGGCTTCCGGGTGGTGCTGTCGGGGCGCTCCAGCCACGAGTTGTTCGAACGGGGCATGGAATCCATCCCATCGGAGAATGTCTGCTATCCGGCGAAGCTGGCCCACGGGCATATTGAATACTTGCTTGACAAGGGAATAAAGACGATCTTCTACCCCTGCGTGACCTTTGAGCAGAAACTTTTCGATGACTCGGACAATCATTTCAACTGTCCGATAGTCGCCTTCTACCCACAGGTGTTGGCGAACAACCTCGACCGGCTGCGCGAATCCGGGGTACGGCTGCTCAGCCCTTTCCTGAATCTGAACGAGCGGGACAAACTGGCTCAGCGCCTGGTGGAGGTCTTCGCTGACTTCTCCGTCAGCTTGGACGAGGCGAAGCGGGCAGTCCAGAAAGGTTTCGCCGAAGACGCCAAGGCGAAAGCGGATATCGCCGCTGCAGGCCGGGACGCGTTGGATTACCTGGCGGAACACGACATTCGCGGCATCGTGCTGGCCGGTCGCCCCTACCACCTCGATCCGGAGATCAACCACGGGATTCCGGAATTGATAACGGGCCTGGGTATGGCGGTGTTCACTGAGGACTCGATCATCGAGGCTCCGGAATTGGCCAGGCCGCTGCGGGTGCGCGACCAGTGGGCGTACCACACCAGGCTCTACGAGGCGGCCGCGCGGGTCGCCCGGGAACCGAGGCTGTCCCTGGTCCAGCTCAATTCCTTTGGCTGCGGCGTCGACGCGATCACCACCGATCAGGTCCAAGAAATCCTTGAGGACGCCGGGGACACCTACACCGTGCTGAAGATCGATGAGGTGTCGAACCTTGGCGCGGCGCGGATCAGGCTGCGTTCACTGAAAGCCGCCACCAGCGAACGTAGACCTACCGCTGAGATTGAGACTTACGCCGCCGACGAGCGACACTCGACCAAGCCGGCTGCCGCGTTCAATAAGTTCACCAAGGAGGCTAAGCGGACGCACACCGTGTTCGCCCCGCAGATGTCCCCGGTCCACTTCCGGCTGTTCGCCCCAGTCTTGGGCAGGCTCGGCTACAAGATGAAGGTGCTGGAACGCACCACGCCAGACGATGTGGAAGTCGGCCTGAAATACGTCAACAATGACGCCTGTTACCCGGCGATCATGGTGATCGGGCAGCTCATCAACAATTTCATCTCCGGTGGAGCCGACCCGGACCAGTCAACCGTCGTCATCACTCAGACCGGAGGCATGTGCCGGGCGAGCAATTACGCCGGTCTGCTGCGCAAGGGGTTGCGGGATGCCGGTTTCCCGCAAGTCCCAGTCCTCGCGGTGAGCGCGCAGGGCTTGGAGGACAATCCGGGATTCTCGCTCACTCCGGTGATGGTCCATCGGATGATGCAGGCGCTGGTGGTGGGCGATGTATTGCAGAATGTGCTGTTCCGAGTGCGCCCTTACGAGGCTGAGTCCGGTTCGGCGCAGCGGCTCTATTTCCGCTGGGACCAGATCTGCACGGAATGGTTCGGCAACGCCGGCGACTCCCCCACCTTGGGGCGCAAAATCGGGTACTCGAAGCTGCTTGAGTCGCTGGTAAGGGAATTCGACGAATTGCCGCTGCTCGATATTCCGCGCAAGCCCCGGGTCGGCCTGGTCGGAGAAATCTTGGTCAAATACCATCCCGACGCCAACAACCACGCGGTAGGCGTCATTGAGGAAGAAGGTTGCGAGGCAGTGGTGCCTGGCATGCTGGACTTCTTCACCCAAGCCCTCTACACCGGCGACTGGCGCTGGGAGAATCTGGGAATCGGGGGCAAGGCCCGCTATGGGAAGCGGTTGGGGCTGTGGCTGATCGAGCAGTACCTCAAACCCGCTGAACACGCACTGGCCAGGTCGAATGGAAAATTTCCCGTCCCCACCCCACTGCGGGAGCTGGCCGAGAAGGCTCAGCAGGTGATCTCGCTGGGCACCCAGGCCGGAGAGGGCTGGCTGCTCACCGCTGAGATGATCGATCTGATCGAGCAAGGCGCTCCGAATATCATCTGCGCACAGCCTTTCGCCTGCCTGCCCAACCACATCATCGGACGGGGAATGTTCCGTGAGTTGCGCCGCCGCTATCCGCAGGCGAATGTCGTCTCCATCGACTACGATCCCGGAGCGAGTGAAGTGAACCAACTAAACCGGATCAAATTGATGATCGCCAACGCGCACAAGAACGCCATCGGGGATTTCCGGATTCCCCAGCCCGACACCGCCCCAGCCAAGGCCGAATTGGACTCTGTATCCGCCGGATAAGGCATCAAGCACGAGTAGGTGCTCGGCTGATTTAAGCGGCAATTTTTTAGCTGTGCTTGAGGTTAAGACTTCAGCCGGGAGACGTCGTACACGCCGGAGATTCGGCGGATCGCGCTCATGATGTGGTCGAGGTGTTTGGGAT
>JAISCH010000354.1 GCA_031265725.1 Propionibacteriaceae bacterium | reverse complement strand
CGTCATAGCAGGACAATCCGTTCGCCCGGGCGGCGTGCAGCACCGCGCAACGGGCGTAGAACAGCTCCATGCCTTGCTTGGTCCGCTTGGACCCCATGTCGAGCAGGTAGTCGAAACCGGCCAGCGCAAGTCCGACCAGGCGGGGGCTGGCCTGGGCTATCGCATTCGCGTTCACCACGCCAGCCGCCGACTCTATGGCCGCCATCAGCTTTGTCGATCCCGCTTCCCGCCCACAGCGGCTCTCTATGTCAGTGACGAGCGCGTCCAGTTCCTCGACCATGGCGGGAGTGGAGACCATCGGCAGCCGGACACAGGCGGCTCCGCCGCGTACCATCGCCTCAACGTCGTCTCGGAAGAACGGTGTGTCGGTGCCGTTGACCCGGACCACCACATCCAGGTCGGCCCACAATGGGGACCGCAAAGCGTGATAGGCCAGGATGCGCGCGGAATCCTTCTCCCGCACGGAGACGGCGTCCTCCAGATCGAACATGTATTTGTCGGCCCCGTAGACCCGGGCCGTGGAGAGCATGCCGGGCCTGGACGCCGGGATGAACATCATCGAACGGCTGAGTTCCACTGTGGCCGGAGCAGCGGAGAATTTGCCTACTGCCGTCATCGCCGGCTCCAATCCAAGTCCTGTCCGCTCCCGCGAGTCAGCGCCGCCTCGATCCTGGCCCGCAGAGTGCAGTCCAGCGCGCCCTTGTCCTCGACGGTGATGTGGCCGCTGGACACCTCGAACTGGCTCAAGGTTTGGTCCACGACATCCCGGATCGCCGACCCGTATTGGGCCATGACTGAACTGGTGATATCGACTCGCAGCCGCGCCTGCGGCGACACCCGCACCATGGCGTCACCCGATTCGAGTGTTCCGGCCATGGCGTCGACCGTGATATCCATGCTGTCCTTCCCTTACCGGAGCCGGTTCGCCCCGGCTAGACCACTAGGTTGATACGTTGCCGAAAGCGGCGAGTCCTGTTTGCCCGGAACCCCGGCGAAGGATCCGACCGGGGAGAGCATTTTTGTGGGGTGGACGGGTGGGGTGAATTCCTCCCACAGCAAGGCCGCCGTGGTGGGTGGCACCAGCTCAGCGATCTCATCCCAGCGCCCAGCGTCGAGAGCCCTCCGCACTCGTGATGCGGAGATGGGCGGATCACCGACGCGCTGAATCTCGTGGACCGAGATCGGCGGAGCCGCCTCGGGAGCCTCCCGCAACCAATAGCCCATCCCCCGGTTGTATTCCGCAGTTATCTGGCTAGTCGGCTCGGTACCCAAGAAACGATGGCGTATCCCCAGCGCCGTGGCTATGTGCCGCCGGAAGATTTGCAAGTCTATTCCGGTGTATGCCCTGGTCACATCGGCTGAGTCGTGCAGGAAGTACTGCGGGAAGGTCGAGCGGGAGACGACGTATGGCGAGCCGGGATGCACCACGAGCTGATCTCGTTGCGGCATATCTTGCACACCTTCGCTGACCATCCGGAAGCGTTGCGCGTAACTGAAGCGAGAGACGTCCTCACCGACCACGAAGACGTGGACCACATCGCAGTAGGCGGTTGCGGCCTCCAGCAGATAACGATGGCCGTAGGTGAAAGGGTTGGCGTTCATCACAACGCCGCCGATCCGCTTCCCCGGCCGGAAAGTGGTCGCCAGGCCAGCGGCATAGTCGGTGATGCCGCTGGGGTCGTCTTCCAGCAGCACCGCGTACTTTGGGACTTCCGCTATCGCGGTGAATCCCAATGCCTCGAACCTGCGGCGATAGGACGGCTTGGTATAGCAGCGCAGATTGACGTGGCCGGCCAACAAGGCCTGGCAACGGAGCTCGCTGAACAGCCGTCCCAGGACGTTGAAACCCTGGATGGACTCAGCGATCGCGGCACATTTGACGACGCCGCCATCCAATCCCAGGCAACCAACGAGTCTTCGGTCCAGATAGGCGACGGCGAAGACGTCGATATGGGGTTCCCTGGTCAGCCCGGCCTCGGCAAGCAATGCGTCAATGGCGGTAGCATCCGGCCAATCGGCGTCCCCTGGCATCGTGGCGACGACCAAATTGTCATCCATGCCGCTCAGTCCCTCGTTCACTTAAATTCTCAGGTTGGTGGCGGGCGGAAGGCATGACGCGGTTCCGCCTGCCATGCTGTCAATCGCTTGCGATTCACAGCATCAGTGAGTCACAGAGCCACTCCGCCAAAAACGTACATGGAGATCAGGAAGACGCCGAAGGTGCCCAGCAGCCCACTTAGCTGCACTGCGTTGCCAAGCGCCCATATCGACACCAGTCAAGTTAAGCAGTAGATAGATGAAGCCGACCAACGGACTCAACAGGTGGAACGATTGTCCGACAGTCGAGGCGACTGCCACATCGATAGTTGGGACATTGTTCTGTACCGCGACCTGATTCATCACCGGGAGCACACCCAGATAGAAGGCGTCGTTGCTGAGCAGGAAGGTGCCGAATGCGGAGGCTATCGCCACGACGAACGACCAGTGGCTGCCCATAGCTTCGGGAACCCAGCTATTGAGCGCGCGTCCCATCGCCTCAGACATCCCGGTGCCGGTCAGGACACCCATGAAGACACCAGCGGCAAGCACCATGATGATGACTTGCAGCGCGGAGGCGCCGTACTTCTCAATGATGTGGCGCTGGCTCTTGATGGTGCGATAGTTGATCACCAAAGCCATCGCCAGGCCGACCTCGAAGATGATGGCCGAGTTGATCTTGGGGATGAATGCCTGGCCGCCGAAGATCAGACAGGTCATCATGGCCAGGGTGAGCACAAAGTTGAACCAGATCAGCCTCGGACGCAGCAAATCAGAGTCATCGCCATGCTGCTGCTCCTGCACCTCGGCCAGATCAAGCTCGGTGAGCGTGACGATGCCGAGACGCTTGCGCTCGGAGAGGCCCCGGATGACCGCGACAGCCACCACCCAATCCGAAGCGATGAGCATACCGGGCAGGATGCGGCGCAAAAG
>JAISCH010000345.1 GCA_031265725.1 Propionibacteriaceae bacterium | reverse complement strand
ATGGCGTCAGCTATCGCCTGGTGCTCACGAATGGTGCTGGGCAGGCCGGAGAGATACTGCATCGGGGCGCGGTACAACCGGCTCAGCGATTCGTTGATCGGGTCCACCAGCGTCGCCATGATCGGATTTCCGCACGCGCCAGTCACTAACGAGTGGAAACGCACGTCCTCGCGCAGGCATAGCTCGTAGTCGCCGCTGTGCTGGCGAACAGCTTCCAGGCTGTCGTCCAACTCGGTCAGGCAGGCGTGCTCACGATGCAGGGCGGCCAGGCCGGTGATCTGCGTCTCGAAGAGCATCCGCACTTCCATCAAGTTGGCCCAGGTGCTCGGATTCACCCGCATGAGCAGGGCGTAATGGCGGGCCACTGGCGCGGACTCCACCGCAGCCACCACCATGCCGGAGCCGGAACGAATCTGGACCAGGCCGCGCTGCTCCACTATCCGGGCGGCTTCCCGGACGACGGTGCGGGACACGTCGAATTCCTCCACGAGTTGCGCCTCAGTGGGGAGTTGGTCCCCAGGGGCAAGCCCTTCGGAGAAAATCATCGACTCGATCTGGTCAGCGACCAATTCAGGCAACCGCCGAGGTTTGGTGGCTAGGCTCCGCATAGCTCGGCTCCCTTCTTGGGTTCTGCTAGTGCTGGGCTTAATCAGCGTATTGTCATATGATAGTATCAACTCGGCATTAAGCCACAGCTCTCGATGAGGAGACGGCCATGCACTTAGTCATAATAGAACGGTACCGTAAGGCTTCTACCGACTTGGTGCTGACATGAGCCGTGTCGTCGTCACGGACAGCCCCTTTGCGAGAACCGATCTCGAAGCAGCCGTAGCCAAGTCGCATCGGGCCAGTTTCGCCGCCTACAACTGCTCGGCCGAGGAAGAGACGTTGCGGGCCACCGGACAGGCCCAGGTGGTGTTCAACAACTTCGCTCCGATCACCGCCAAAGTGCTGGCCGGATTGGCCGCCGACGCGACCGTCATCCGTTACGGCGTGGGCTACGACAACGTTGACATCGCGGCAGCCACCGAATTGGGCGTCCGAGTGTCCAACGTGCCCGACTACGGCACCGCCACCGTCGCCGAGCACGCCGCCGCACTGCTCTTCGCACTGTTGCGCCGACTGCCGCATTACAACGCGACGATCAAAGCTGACGGCTGGTGCGCCACCCGGGCCTTCGGGGAACTGCGGGCCTTCGCCTCGACAACGGTCGGACTGGTCGGCACTGGCCGGATCGGGATGGCGCTGGCTGAACGGCTGCGTCCCTTCGGTTTCAAGATCATCGCCCACGACCCGTTCGTCTCCGCAGCGGCGCTGCAGGCAGTCGGGATCACGCCGGTCTCCTTCGCGCAAGTGCTGGGCGAATCCCATGCCGTCTCGTTGCACCTCCCGCTCAACCCCGCCACTCATCATCTGATCGACGCGACAGCGCTGGGGCTGATGCGGTCGGACGCGGTGATCGTCAACACTGCTCGCGGCGGCCTGGTCGATGTGCGGGCGTTGGCGGCGGCGATTGAGTCCGGTGCGCTGGCCGGAGCCGGGTTGGACGTTTTCGAGTCCGAGCCGTTGGACAGCTATTCACCATTGCGCGGGCTCGACCAAGTGATCCTCACCCCCCATGTCGCCTTCGTCAGCGCGGACGCCTCGGCGAAACTGCAGCGGATGGCCGCCGAGGAGGCCGACCGGGCGTTGAGCGGAACCGACTTGCGCAATTGGGTCAACCCGCCGAGCACTGGCCAGGAGTTCAGATGACGATAACGACCCTCACCGCAACCCCACGACTGGGACGGCTGACTCATGGGGAAGGCCCGCTCTGGGACCCGACCCAGGGCGTGCTCAACTATGTCGATATCAACGGCCACCGGATACACCGCTATTGGCCGGAGTCTGACCGGGAGCAGGTCGTCAATATCGGTCGGGAGGTCTGCGATATCCATCACACCAGCTCCGGACGGTTGCTGGTGGCGGTGCGCGAGGGAGTGGCGCTGGGCGACTTGGAGTCCGGTTTGAGCACGATAGCCGCCCCACTGGCCGATTCCCCCGATATTCGCACCAACGACGGGAATGTCGATCCCGCTGGGCGTTATTACATCGGGACGATGGCCTATGACTTCGGCCCCGGACGCGCGGTGCTCTATCGCCTGGAGGACGGAGTCTGCCTGCCGGTGCTGGAGGGGCTGACCATCTCCAACGGCATCGACTGGGCACCGGACGGCCGGATGTTCTTCATCGACAGCCCGACCGGATTGGTGGAGTGCTTCGATTACGACCTGGCCAGCGGCGATTTCAGCAACCGGCGCAGCTTCGCGGAAATCGACGCTGACTTGGGGATCCCCGATGGGATGACCATCGACCGTGACGGCGGGGTCTGGGTGGCTGTCTTCGGCGGCGGCCAGGTGCGCCGCTACACCCCGGATGGGGAATTGGACATGATCGTCGAAGTGCCGGGAGCACGGAAAGTGACCGCTTGCGCCTTCGGCGGGTCAGATTTCGGTGACCTCTACATCACCACCTCCCTGGTCGATTTGACTGCGGCCGAACTCCGCGAGCAACCCGACGCCGGAAGGCTGCACCAGGTCCGTCCAGGCTGCTTCGGCAAACCGGCCACCCCCTATCCGGACGAGCCGTAGGAGGCAGCGATGGCCCCGGTCTTGGGTGGGATCGTCATCCCGGCAGTGACTCCGTTCAATGCGGACGGCAGCCTGGGGTTGGACAAAATCGCGGCGAACCTCGCCACTTGGGGACAAAGCTCCGTGGCCGGCTATATGTTCCTCGGCTCGAATGGCGAATTCCGCTCGCTCAGCGACGCGGAGTCGCTGCGGGTGGCCGAAGCCGCCATCGCGGGCAAACAGGACAAGTATCTGATCCTCGGCATCGGCCGCGAGTCCACCTATCTCACCCTGGCTTTTTTGGAGCGGGTGGCCGCATTGCCTGGTGGGATCGACTATGTGTCGGTGCTCACCCCGGCTTATTTCGCGGCTTCGATGACGCCAGCCGCGCTTTCGGCCCACTACCTCAGCATCGCCGACGCCAGCCCGATCCCAGTGCTGCTCTACGTGGCTCCGGGCTTCGCCAACCAAGTCACCCCACCGGCAGCGTTGGTGGCCGAATTGGCTGGCCATCCCAATATCGCCGGGATCAAGGACACCTCGAAGAACATGATGGCCGAGTACCTGGCGCTGGCGGGCGGGCGGGACGACTTCGCCGTGCTGGCCGGATCGATCGGCAATTTGCGTGAATGCCTGGAAGGGGGCGGCCGGGGCGGGGTCGTCTCAGCGGCCAACTACCTGCCGTCACTGTGCGCCGGGATCGTCACGGCGTACCAGGCCGGGCAGGCCGAACTGGCCTGGGCGAGGTTGGAACAGGTGCGGCGCTTAGCCAAAGCCACTGCCGGACGATTCTCGGTGGCCGGAGTAAAAGCCTGCATGAACATCCTCGGCCTCAACGCCGGGATTCCCCGGCTCCCGGTGCTGCCGGTGGCCGCCGATGAGATTACGGCGATGGCCGCGATCCTGCAGGAGGTGGGCTGAATGCGTTACCTCTCCCTGGATGTCGGCACCTCCGCCACCAAAGCGTCGGTGCTGGACGCCGAGTTGAACGAATTGGCCACCTCCCAAGCGGAGTACCCGTATCTGTTGCTGCCCGGTTCCAAGGTAGAGATTGATCCGACTGCTCTGTTGCGCGGAATAGCGGCGGCGGTGAGCGGGCTGGACGAACGACTGCTGGCCGAGGTCGAGTGCGTCTGTTACGACACTTTCTCGCCGTCCCCGGTCTTCCTCGACGCCGCTGGCGGATTGGCCTATCCGAATATCATCACGCACATGGACCGCCGCTCCGGCGAGCAGAGCGAGTA
>JAISCH010000145.1 GCA_031265725.1 Propionibacteriaceae bacterium | reverse complement strand
CCGCTACCTCCCTAAGAAAAGCGTAGCGTGCGTAGAAATACTTATTCAATAGCAAAATTCGGACCACCACTCCCGGCAAAGCCTAAGCGGTTGCGTCCAGTTTGCCATCTCCTCCCAATGCCTCCGGCCCTGCCGGAGCTGTTTCAGACGGCTTGTTCCGCCTGGCCAAGCCCAGCGCCAGCACCGCCAACGCGCTCCCCGCACCCAGCCAGACCGGATCGATGCCAGCGGGCAGCAGCCACACTCCCAGCGCGGTGACCAGCGGTCCCAGCATCATCGCGGTCAGCGCGTAATTCGGACGAATCCGGCCAGCCAGGAACAACGCCGCCAGCAAGGGCCCGAAGGCGACCGTGCCGCGCAGGCCCATCGACAGGAAGCTCCAATTCATGATCAGCCCGCCCCAGTCCACGATGGCGATCAGCGCGGCGGCGGCCAATACCGCAACCAAGATGACCCGGGTGAGCGCGAGCGTCGGGACCGTCGTCTTTCTAACGCCTGGCCTGGGCTGGCCCACGCCCGCTGAGCGTTCCCGACGGCGTTCAGCCCAGTCGCGCAACGGCGTGACCAAGTCTTTGACCAGCACAGTCGCTATGCCGAGACTCAACCCGGCCCCGCTGCCGACAACAGTGATCAACAACGTGGCCAACATCATCCCAGCGGGCAAGGCAGGCAGATAGTCCAGGATGAACCTCGGCAGAGCGAGTTCGGAGTCGATGCCGGGATGAGTGACCCGCATGGACAGCCCGACCAGCACGCCGAAGCCGCCGATGACCGGCATCAGCACTGCGGCGATGACAGCGCCCATCCGGGACACCCGGACCGCCTTGGCCGACAGCAATGCCTGCAAATAGGCCTGTTCGGTGACGATGCCCAGGATCAGTGAGACGCATCCGCCCAGATCGACGCCGACCCCGCGTCCGAAGAAATTGAAAAACCGCGCCGCTGGCAACGCCGGATCAGCCCACAGCCCGGCAAAGCCGCCCGCGTAACCCAGGGCGAGAATGCCGCAACTCCCCACCGACAAAGCGACGATCCCAGTCTTGACCATCCCCACCTGGCTGGCCCCGAGCAGCCCGCCGAGAACCACATAGCAGCCGATCAGCAATAGCACGATTATGATCGCCCAGACCGGGGTCACCAGTTGGGACACCGCAGTGATCAGTGCCATCCCGGAGAGCAATTGGGCCACCACCGACATGAAACTGCCCGTCGAGGAGAGCACGGCGGCGAGGCTGGCCGCCTTCTGCCCGAACTCCTTCCCGATGATCTCCGGTCCAGTGGTCACGCCAGCGTTGTAGAGCCGGGGCGCGAATCCGGCCAGTAGCAGCGCGCCGATCCCCCCGCCCAAAGTGAACCACCAAGCCGAGAGCCCATTCGTGTAGGCAAGTTGCGCTGTTCCCACCGTCGAAGCGCCGCCCACCATCGTTCCCACCAATGCACCAGCGACCAACGCGGTGCCGGACTTGCGCGCGCTCCCAATGAAATCTGCGGAATTCTTCACCCCGCGCCCCGAGGAGACACCCACTGCCACTATCACGCCGAGCACAATAAACGCGCCAAGGTAATGCAGTAAGGTCACTGCGCAATCCTAGCTTTACAACGAGCAGCCCATTCCGCCAATAACTCGGCAGGTTAACGTAGCTGGGGCACTTCTGCGGCCGCGCCATGCTGCTTGGCCAATTTCTTGTCGAAGGTCCATAGCGGGGTTGCTTCAGCGGCTCTCGCCGACTCAGCCAGGCAGCAATCCTCGAAAGAGAGCTTCGGATGGGAGACCCACTCGTCCAGCACCGCCGCGAATCGGCTCTCGTCAAGCCGCACATTGGGCAGGAGGATGATGCCACGCACCATCTCAGCAACTTGCTCGCGGGCCAGGTGGTAGTGGTCCTCCAAGGCGTAGACGTACTCCGCAACGGCGATGTCCGATACCAGGAAGGTTGTGCCAGGCGTGCTGAGCAGAGCCTTGGCCCGCTCGAATTGCTCCGGAATATCCTTCAGGGTGGCCCGCAGCAGCACGTTGGTGTCCAGCGACGCCTTGCTCACAGTCTCGGCTTCCTGGTCTGGTAGTGCGCTGATGCATCCGTAAGCGGTGGAGTCCCGGGGCTGATGAAACGGGTGAATCGCTCGGCCAACTCGTCGATGGTCTCCGCGCGGCGCATCCGCAGCTCCTTCGAGGCCGCGTCGATCTCAATGATCAGCGCGTCACCAGCGGCGATGCCCGCCTGCCGCCTTAGCTCGGCCGGAATTACCACTTGACCTTTTGAAGACATAACTGCACGCGGCATACCACACTCCCCATTCGTCTTACCGATGCTATCACGTCTTACGAAAGTGCCGTGGTAGGTAACTTGGCTCTATAAAAAGTCCGGGAAGGTCCACGTTTGCCTCGTCCGATCAGCCGTAGGTGTCGCGCGGACCCCGGCCGGGCACGGTACACCCCACAAAGTGTCCTCGCTGCGCTGCGGTACTTTGCGGGGACCCCTTGAATTTACATTTAAGGGGGACGACCC
>JAISCH010000218.1 GCA_031265725.1 Propionibacteriaceae bacterium | reverse complement strand
GGCCGGGTACTCGGCGGCAGCAAAGGCGGTGAGGTAGTCGTTCACATCGGCCTTGGAGTCGATCTTGACTTCGATGCCGATCTTCGACAACTGGCCGGCGATCGCGGTCACCACGGCGTCTCCGTTGAAGAACGGCGTGGACACGACTGGCAACTCGAATCCGTCGGCATAGCCGGCCTCCGCCAGCAGCGACTTCGCCTTCTCCACATCGTAGGCGTAGTAGTTGTCGAGCTCAGCGATGTAGCCATCGCCATGCAGGGTCTGGGTGGTGGGTATCCCGTACTCGCCGTAGACGGCCTGGGTGATGGCAACCCGGTCCAAGGCGTAGTTGATCGCCTGCCGGACCCGGACATCTTTCAGCGGCGGACAGAGCGTCCCCTCCCGGTCTATCAAGGAAATTCCCTGGAACACATTGGGGTTGAACTTGACGTGGAGGCCGTATTCCTTGGCCTGATCTGCTGTCGAATAGTCACCCTGGGTGATGTCGCCCTCGCCGGTAGCCATCGCATTGAGCACCGAGTTGATATTCGGAATGACTTTGATGACCACTTCGTCCCAGTAGATGCGCTCCGGGTCCCAGAAGTTCGGGTTCGGCGTGTAGACGTAGGTGTCATCGGTGACGGTGCGGCTCGCGTCCAAGATATAGGGGCCAGCGCCGTGGGTCTCTGAACCCAGCTTCTCCTTGTCGGCCAACCCGGTCGGGCTGATGATCGCGGATGCACCCCAGCCGTAGTCCTGGGAGAGCAGCACCTCCATCATCGGGTTCGGCTCCGACAGGTCGATGCGCACCGTCTTTTCGTCAACGGCGGTGAGCTTTTCGAACGTGGTTATTATCGTGCCAGCCTGTCCGCCCGCACCTTTGACGTATTCGAGGTGGTCGATGACGCCCTGGGCCGTCAGCTCCGACCCGTCCGCGAACTTGACGCCCTCGCGCAGGGTCAGCTCGAAGCTCTTGTTGCCCTCGCCGACGTAGCCCCACTCCGTCGCCAGGCTGGGACGGTAGCCGTCAATCGTGGAGAACTGGATCAACGGGGCGTAGGCCAGATCGGTGTACCACTGTGAGGCCTGGTTGATCATCGCCGGGTCGAGGGTGCCCGGACCGGCCTGCTGGACGATCTTCAGAATCTTTGGCTCCCCACCGCCGTCGGTAGGGTCATTGGATGGCTGCGGGTTGTCACCCGAAGAGCAAGCGGCCGTCAAAGCCAGCAGAGTGAATGTGAGAACACCGGCCGCTAATCTGCGTAACCGGGAGGTATGAGTGCGTGGTACCCGAGTGGTGCCCATGAACCTTCACCGACTTCCTTGTGCTGAGGCCGTCCGCGCTGCGCGGCCAGCCGAAGGTTGATAACAGTAATCCAAGCAGCTTATGCAAGCGCTGTCAAATATTTCGTTGAAATTCAAATGTGAAAAATCAAAACCAGCTAGTTCAGGCGTAAATTTAGCCGATTGAGTTGACCTGCATTAATGCAAACGCATACAATTCTGCTGATGTCAGCGCTACCATTCCGATCCGGACCCGGCCACCGAGGCTCACTCGCGTGGGCAGATGCCCGAGCCGTCCTCTTCGACCTCGATGGCGTCCTCACGCCGACCAACCGGCTGCACGAGCAGGCGTGGGAGATCGTGCTCTCCGGCTTCTGCCGCTGCCGGGGATTGACTCCCGACTACACGACGGCCGACTACTTCGCCCACGTCGACGGCAAGCCCCGCCTCGACGGGATCCGCGACTTCCTAGCCAGCCGGGATTGCCAGTTGCCCGATGGCCACCCCGACGACACTGCAGGCGACGACACCGCTTGGGCCTTGGCGAATCGCAAAAACAACGTCTTTCACGAAATCCTTCGCCGCGACGGCATCGAGCCATACCCCGGAACCAGTGACGTGCTTGCCGACGCCAGGCGACACGCCAAGCTGGCTGTCGTGTCAAGCTCCCGGAATGCCGTGGCCGTGCTGGACGCGGCCGGACTGGCCGACAGCTTCGCCATAGTGGTGGACGGGCAGTTGGCCGAACGCGAGAAGCTGCCGGGCAAGCCCGATCCGTCCGTCTTCTGCCGGGCCGCAGCGCTGCTGGGCGTCCGGCCAGAGGACTCGGCAGTGGTCGAGGACGCGCTGTCCGGAGTGGCAGCCGGACGGGCGGGCGGCTTCGGTCTGGTCGTCGGCGTCGACCGTGGTGCTGGTCACGACGCCCTGCGCCGATCCGGGGCCGACCTCGTTGTCTCCGATCTGCGCGCTTTGCTCGACGGCTGGGCGGAGGCTGGCTGATATGAACGCCGCTCACCAGCACGGCCACATCGCGTACCTGGACCAACAGCCTTTCGGCGACGATCCCTGGTGTCTGCGCGAGACCACTGCGGAGTCAGCCGACAACGGAGCCCGCGAGACCCTTTTCGCCGTCGGCAACGGACTCATCGGAGTGCGGGCGACGCCGGACGAGGGCAGCGGCTCTGCCGATCCAGGAACCTACCTCAACGGACTCCACACCACCTTCCCACTGGCCTACCCGGAAGACGCTTACGGCTTTGCCCGGGTGGGCCAGATGATCGTGGCGGCGCCAACTGCCACCATCCTCCGGGTGGAGGTCGCCGGACGTACCCCATCGCTGACCGGCTGCGACATTGAGTCCTTCGAGCGCGTCCTCGATTTCCGTGCCGGTGCCCTGCGCCGCGAGTTGGTCTGGAACTCCCCTGCCGGTCGGCTGCGCCTTCGCTCCGAACGACTGGTCAGTCTGGCCCATCGCCAGATCGTGATGGTCTCACTCGAAGTGACGGCACTAGACGCCGACATTGATCTCGACATCGTGTCGATCACCGGCGACCAGTTCGCCACGCGCGCATTCCCAGCCGACGACGACCTCGATCCGAGGCGGGCGACCCGTCTCGTTGGCCCGGCACTGACTCCCGAACTGGTCGAGGCCGTGGCTGGCAGCGCCAGCTTGGCCTTCCGTTGCGCCGGATCGGACCTGGTTGTCGCTGCTGTGGCGGATCATCTGGTCACTTCGCAGTCCGCTGCGCCGATCGCTGGCCTGGAGGTCGCCGCACTCGACGCATCAGCCGGGCAGGTATGCCACACCACCAGGCTGAGAGCGCGAGTCGGGGAGCCGATCCGGGTGACCAAGCTGGTCAGCTACGCCGTCTCGTCCGACACCGCCGCTCTGGAACAGGCCAAGTCAGCGCTGGCCGCAGCGCGTCAGGTGGGTCCGGATGCTTTACGCGACCTGCAACGTCACTGGCTGGACGACTTCTGGGCGCGCTCAGATATCGAAGTGAGCGGTCGCGGTTCAGCGGTGGTTGCGGTGCAGCAGGCAGTGCGGTGGGCGATCTTCCAACTCGCCCAAGCCACCGCCCGCGCCGAAGGGCACGGGGTGGCAGCCAAGGGAGTGACCGGGTCGGGCTACTCCGGGCACTACTTCTGGGACACCGAGGTGTTCGTGCTGCCTTTCCTCGACTACACAAACCCGGCAGCGGCGCGTTCGATCCTGGAGTTCCGGCACGGCCAGTTGCCAGCGGCGCGGCAGCGGGCGTCCGAACTCGGCCATGCCGGCGCACTCTTCGCTTGGCGCACTATCAACGGTGCAGAAGCCTCGGCGTACTTCCCGGCCGGAACCGCGCAGTATCACATCAATGCGGACGTCGCGCACGCCGTCAGCCGCTACACCACGGCGACCGGCGACGACGCATTCCTGCGCGGGCCTGGCACTGAGTTGCTGGTGGAGACGGCTCGTTTCTGGATGAGCCTCGGCTTTTACGACGCTGACGGCAAGTTCCATCTGCACGGCGTCACTGGCCCGGACGAGTACACCGCGCTGGTAGACGACAACGTTTACACCAATGTCATGGCGCGGGCGAACCTGATAGCCGCCGCGTCGGCTGCGGAGCAGTTCACAGCTTCCGCTGACCAGCCCGTCACTGCGGCAGAGATCGCCACTTGGCGACGCGCCGCAGCGGCGATGAGTGTTCCTTTCGACACCGAACTTGGCATCCACCCGCAAGACGCCCACTTCCTCGAACATCAGCGCTGGGATTTCGAAGGCACACCGGCCGATCGCTATCCGCTATTGCTCCACTTCCATCCGCTGACAATCTACCGACACCAAGTGCTCAAGCAATCCGATCTGATCCTGGCCGAATGGCTACTCGGATCGGAGTTCACCCTCGTCCAAAAGCAGGCGGATTTCGACTACTACGACCCGCTGACGACCAGTGACTCAACCCTGTCAGTCGTGGCCCAGCAAGTCATGGCCGCCGAGACCGGACAGCCCGGACTAGCTTGGGACTATTTCTGCAAAGGCCTATTCATCGACCTTGCCGACACTCACGCGAACACTGTGGATGGCGTGCATATCGCCTCTGCCGGTGGGGTCTGGTCGATGGTGGTGGCAGGCTTCGGCGGCTTCCGCGACGACGACGGCGAGTTTCGTCTCACCCCGCGCCTGCCTAAGGAGTTGGACTCGCTGGCGTTCAAGCTGCTGCTTCGCGGACGCCGGATCAGGGTACGGCTCACCCACCAAGCCACTACTTTCGAGGTTGAACAGGTCAGCGACACAGCCGAGCCCCTCACCGTCCTCGTCAACGACAGACCGGTGCGACTGGGCGAGGCAGGCACGTCCAGCGCTGTCGCCGTCGCGCCACAAACTCGGCAACCTGCGATAGCATGAGCCGTGACCGCAAGCGCAGCCAATGTAGCTAAAACCATCAGCGCGGACGACGTAGCCAAAGCCGCAGGTGTCTCGACTGCCACTGTGTCGCGCGCAATGCGCGACCTCCCCAGTGTCACCCCACAGACCAAGACTCGAATCCTCCAGGTGGCCGCAGAGTTGGGATATAAGCCGTCACGCAGTGCGGCAGCCTTAGCCAGTGGACGCACCCGATCCATCGGGCTCGTCGCCCCGGCAATCTCGCGCTGGTTCTTCGCTGAAGTGATTGAGG
>JAISCH010000140.1 GCA_031265725.1 Propionibacteriaceae bacterium | reverse complement strand
CATCCCCGGATGCCTTGGAGGGGGCTTGGACGATAGCCGTCGCCGGTACCAGATTGCAGGGTGCCCGGCTGGAATTGGAGATCGTCGCCGCAGCGGTCTGGTGTCCTGGTTGCGCGGCGGAGCAGGCGATAGACGAGTTCTACGCGCTCACCTGTCCGGTTTGCGGCACCCCCGCTGGCGAGTTGGTCCGGGGCCGGGAATTCGAAGTGACTTTTGCCGACTTGGACCTGGAGGACTCGGCGACGGGCAAGCCGGAAGGTTAGGGCCGGGAATTCAAAGCGACCTTTGCTGACTTCGACATATCCGACCGGGATTGAACACATCGTCTTTACTGTCCTCGTATTCGCTGTCCTGGTATTCACTGTCATCACTCCCGGTTCAGCGCGGAGTCGGTGAGCCATTGATCCAGTACGTCAGCCGCCAGGGCGACCGCAACCGGGACAGCCGCCTCCACTCGCGCGGTGAGTCCGAGCCGCAATTCCACTGATTCGGGAACGATCCCGATCGCTTCCACAAGTTCCGGCTCTTTGCCGAGCAGCCGGGCCGCCGCGAAAACATCCAGCAGGCCCACTTGGTGCGGGGACAGCTTGGCCTGCAGCAGGCGTGGAATCTGGTCGCCGCTTACCTGCCTCACCGCACCCGGCTCCGTCCCGTCCACCGCGTCCAAGATGAGCAGCCGAGTGGAGTCTTGCACCACTGGCAGCAATTCCATGCCGCCGGTGCCGCCGTCCACGTACTCGATCCCAGGATCAGTGCGGATCGACTGCAGGGCGGCCAGCAGGCACAGCCCCACCCCGTCGTCACCCATGATCGGATTGCCAATGCCGAGGACGGTTATCGCAGCCATCCGCCCGTCAGGATCGATGGCGGGGGCAATTTCAGGGGTGGTGGCAGGGTCGCCAACTGGACCGTTCATCCGATCTCGGGAGCGTCCACCGGCTTCGCGCCGCGATGCAGCCACACGCCGCCGTTGATCATCGAGGACAGGCCGCCATGACGTTCCAGCGAGTCGGCGCGGACAGCCAGATAGACGTGCATTATCACGAATGCCCACAGGCCGAACATCATCATGGCGTGGAACAGCCGGATCCCAGGAATGCCGAACCAGTGCGCCGGAGTCGAGATGAAAGCCCAGAAGGGATTGTCCTGGTGATAGAGCCCGTAAAGGATGAACCCGGTCGTCATCTGCAGGCCGCAGGCCAGATACAGCGAGGTGTACGTGAGTTGCTGCAACGGATTGTGTGCCAGGAATAGCGGCGAGTCGTCTTTGATGAGGGCATAGTGTTGGACCACTCTGCCGAGATTGCGCAGATCTTGTTTGTGTTTCAACGGCCACATCTGTGTCCAGCGCAACTGCCGGTCACGAGAGGTGAACGCCGACAGGATCCTGGTCGCCCCGATCACCACCCAGATGAAACCAGCGGAGAAATGGATCAGCCGCATCCAGCCCATCAAAAAGCCGGTCTCCTCCCCAGTGTGGGCGGTCGGCCCGAAGAATGGGTCCATGATGAAATAGCCGGTGCAACTGAGGATGAAAACCATCGCCACATTGATCCAGTGCTGGTAGCGCAGCGACACCGACCAGACATTCACCCGCGCCCAGTCGGCGGGGCCGTTGCTGGCCGAGCCGCGCTCGCTCCCGTCACCGATGCTGACGAAGCCCTCCAGGCTGAATTCCCCGACCTGATCGTGCTCTCCAACTTTGGCGATGGCCACTGCCAGCGGACGCCAGCCGCGCCGGGACACCCAATCGGCGTTCCGGCGCGCGATGCTCCGGTCCTCGTGGCTGATCCGCACCCGTTTCAACACGCTGGTCAGATTGCCGCGCATCACCACCAAGTCGGCGTCCTGGCCGTCGTCCAGCGGGAACGCCCTCACCCGGGCCAGGCTGAATATGCGATCCGGGCTGGCCGGGTCGAAATCGCCGTCGTCCACTTCCGCCGCTGGAAGGTCCGGGCGCTCGATCCGCAGCGCCGCCACCGTCGCCAGGTCGACCGGATCGGCGCTGCCGCTGGGACATGCCGCCGCCAGCGCCAGCACTCGTCCCTCGCTCAGCCTGCCCAGCGTGAAAGCCCCGTCGGCCACCAGCGTCCGGGAGGGCGAATGAGTCTGGGACGAGCTGGCGGCGGTCATGACAACACCGCCAAGAGCTCTTGGCCATCCGGATCGAGGACGTGTACCGCGCAGGACATGCACGGATCGAAGGAGTGGATGGTGCGCAAGGGTTCCAACGGCTGCGCCGCGTCGACCAGCGGATGCTTCTGGTCACCGGCCAGTGATTCCTCGTACGGACCCTGCTGGCCCCCGGCGTCACGGCCACCGGCCAGCCAAGTGGTCGGCACCACCGCTTGATAACGGCTGATCTTGCCGTCTTCGATGCTCACCCAATGGCTCAGATTGCCTCGGGCGACCTCTACGAAGGAGTAGCCGGAGGCCTGCTTGGGCCAGGAGTCCGGTTCCCACCGGGTTGCGTCGAAGACGTTGATGTCGCCACCCTTGATCTTCTTCACAAAGGTGGGGAAAGTGGTCTCGGCCAAGGCCTCGGTCGAGGTGACGCACTCCACGGCGCGGGCCAACGTGCGTCCGGCAGTCGAATTCAATTGGCTGAGGCTGATGCCGAGCGTCGCCGCCGCGCCGTCCACGATCTCCTTGGTGCGCTGGTGCCCGCTGGCGTAGGCCAACAGGACCCGGGCCACCGGCCCGACCTGCACCACCTTGCCGTCGTAACGCGGCGCTTTGCACCAGGTGTACTTCTCGTTGTCGCCCAGCCAGGTGTAGGGCGGCTTGGGGCCGGTGTAGGCCACGTTGGTCTCGCCCTTGTCCGGGGTGAGGCCGATATCGCCATCCGGGTAGGAGTACCAGGCCGAAGTGACCCATTCGGACACTTTGCGCGGATCGAAGGGATGGACGGTGCTGTAGTCGCCATCCAGCAATACCCCCGGCTTCACCTCGGTGTGGGCCGACGTTATCCGGGCGGTGGCCGGATCGCCGGCATAGGTGGCTCCGGCCATGCCGACCGCCAAGAAATTCGGCTGGGCCGCGCCGATATCGAAATAGTCCTTGTAGACCCCGACGATTGCCAGCGCATCCGGCAGATAGCAGGTCTTCACGAATTCAGTGGTTTCCGCTATCCACTGCCCGATCTGGTCGATCTGCACCTGGTTGATCGACTCGGAGTGGCTGGGGTCGATAGTGCAGGCCATCCCGCCGACCAAGAAGTTCGGGTGCGGATTCTTGCCGCCGAACACCGTACCGATCCGGATCATCGAACGCTGGAATTCGAGCGCGTCCAAATAGTGTGCCACCGCCATCAAATTGGCCTCCGGCGGCAGCCGGTAGTCGGGATGGTCCCAGTATCCGCCAGTGAAGACGCTCAACTGCCCGGAATCGAGAATGCCCTTGACAGTGTCACGGACTTCCGTCATCCGCTCCAAGGTGTTGCCTTTCCAGGTGGAGCCGATGGCTCTGGCGAAGGAGACCGCCTTGGCCGGGTCGGCGTTCGCCGCTGCGGGGACGTTGACGAAATCCAGCGCGTGCAGATGGTAGAAGTGGATCACATGGTCCTGGATCTCCTGGGAGCCCATCACCATGTCACGGATGAGCCGGGCCTGTTCTGGCGGGTTGGAGCCGATAGCGTTCTCGACGGCGGTGATCGACGCGATGGCGTGGACGGAGGTGCACACTCCGCAGATACGTTGGGTGAAAGCCCAGGCGTCGCGCGGATCGCGCCCGAGCAGGATGGTCTCCAAGCCACGGAATTGAGTGGTCTCACTCCAGGCTTTCGATATCTTCTTGCCGTCCGTCTCCAGTTCTATCCGCAGATGACCCTCGATGCGGGTGATGGGATCGATGACTACTCGCTCGGCCATGGTCTATTCCGCCTCTCCACTGGGGTCGGCTGAGTCCGGGGTGGGTTGCTCAACCGCTGAGCCATCCGTATCCACCGCTTGATAACTGCGCTTTGGGACGGGCAGCGGCACCGGCCCGGAATCCCCGAACGCCTGCAACGGCTCGCCGTCATGACTGGGCTTGCGGCTGGCGGCGTGTCTGATCGCTGTGATACCGGCATGAAGGCCCACTCCGGCGACGGTGGCGCCGACCAGGCCCCAGCCGATCTTCTCGGCGGTGCCCTCTATTCCCAGCCCGGTGACATTGGGCAGGGCTTGATAGAAGGGGGTGAATCTGTCGAAGAAATCCTTCTCGGTGCAGCCGATGCAGGGATGCCCAGCGCCGATCGGCCAACTGGTGTGCAGATTCCACTGGATTATCGGGCAGGCGCTGAAAGTGCTCGGCCCTTTGCAACCCACTTCGTACAGGCACCAGCCGTTGCGCGCGCCCTCGTCGTCGAAAGTGCGGACGTACTGTCCGGCGTCGAAGTGCGCCCGACGCGGGCAGGAGTCGTGGATACGTTGGTCGTAGGCGAAGAGCGGACGCCCCTCGGCGTCGGTCTTCGGCAGGTCGTCATGGGTCAACAGGTAAGCTACGGTCGCGGTGATCACCTCGCCGATGGGGGGACAACCGGCGACATTGATGACCGGCTTGTCCCGGATGATCTGGTCAACTCCCACCGCCCCGGTCGGATTCGGATTGGAAGCCTGCACCGATCCCCACACCGCACAGGCCCCGACGGCCAGGATCGCGGAGGCGTTCGCGGCGGACTCCCGCAGCACTTCCTCGGCGGACTTGCCGCCGATGGTGCAGTAGATACCGCCGTCTTTGGTCGGGATCGAGCCGTTCACCACCAGGATGTGCGGCTCGGCGTTGGTGTCGTCCAAGGCTTTGTTGGCCGCGTCGCCAGCGGCGGCCATGACTAATTCGTTGTAGTTCACCGAGAGCAGATTGAGCACCACTTCCTCGACGGTGGTGCCACCGGAACGCAGCGTGCTCTCCATGCAGCCAGTGCATTCCTGCAACTGCAACCAGACCACATTCGGCTTGGTCACTGCGCCGAGTTTGTCAGCCACCACTTCGGCGGGAACGGCGGCCGCCGCCTTCGGCGTGCCCGTCCCGACTGCGAAGATCGCCGCCAACGAGCCGCAATAGGCGAGGAACGCTTTGCGCGAGACTCCCGCCCTGGCCAGGTTCTCACCCAGCGTCGGCTCCTGCCAGCCGTCCATCTGATACGACATGCGAACACCTTTCAACGAGGGGCGATCCGTGCGCTTTGCCATTTGGTCGAAACAGCGCCATTGCTCTCCCTTGCGCCGATGATAGCAATCAGGCAGTGAGCCGTAGCCCGGTCGCTAGTTGGCACCTTTGCTTATTCACGGCCGGAAATAGAAAGGCCCGCGACCATTTGGGGAACAATAAATGGCCGCGGACCCACCAATGCAACAACAGCCCAAGCCGGCTTATTCCCACCATTTCCTAAATTTTAGGGCGACAAGCGGGCCTTTACGCTCAGAGCAAAAAAATATCCTCGTTGGCCGTCTTCAACCCGGACAAAGATTTCGAGTTGATCGCCGACTTGACTGGGCAACCCACCGGACGACTACGGATCGGTTCGGTC
>JAISCH010000088.1 GCA_031265725.1 Propionibacteriaceae bacterium | reverse complement strand
TGCGTGGCTTGGGCGGGGTCGGAATAGCGGTCTCAGCGGTGGAGCATCCATCGATCCTGAACGCCCAGGGCCGGTTGGCCCAGGTGGAAGTGCTCCGGGTGGACATTACCGGGAGGGTGGTCCTTCCAGCGGGAGTCGGCGGTCCGACAACTGATCCGTCGGAGTCCGGGGCACAACTGCTCAGCGTGCAATTGGTGAACGGGGAGACCGGCGTCGTCCAGCCGCTCGCCGAAGTGGTGGAATTCGCCCGGCGGCAGCGGGCGCTGGTCCACAGTGACGCCGTGCAGGCGCTCGGCCATCTCCGGTTGGACTTCGCCGGAGTTGGCGTGGACGCGATGACGCTCTCGGCGCACAAGATCGGGGGACCGGTGGGGATAGGCGCGCTCGTCGTCCGCCGCTCGCTAGATTTCCGGCCCTATGGCTTCGGCGGCGAGCAGGAGTCCAAACGTCGTCCCGGCACGGTCCCGGTGGCGCTGGCAGCGGGTTTCGCCGCCGCCGTTCGCCAGGCCACGGCTGAGCTGGCCGCCGAGTCTGAGAGGTTGCGCCGTCTCCATGACCGGCTCATCTCCCACAGCCGCCAAGCCATCCCGGATGTCGCCGCCAACTGTTCGGGAGAGTGCAGCCCGGCCATCGTCAACCTGACCTTCGCCGGATTGCGCGCCGACGACCTGCTGCTCCTGCTCGACCGGGCTCAGATCAGTTGCTCGGTCGGCTCGGCCTGCACCGCTGGCGTACACCGGCCCAGTCCGGTCCTGCTGGCGATGGGCCGCACCGTTGCCCAGGCGAGCGCCAGCCTGCGCTTCTCCTTCGGCTGGCAAACCAGCGAAGCCGATATTGACGCCCTGGTCGATGCCCTCATGCCCGCAGTGGATCAGGCTCGTACAGCCCGTACAGCCCCATAAAGTGTCCTCCCTGCCCCAAAAAGTGTCCTCCCTTCGGTCCGGTACTTTTTGGGGACCCCTACATTTGACATTCAAGGGGGGCGACCCCCTTGAAACCCCCGCGTTCGCTTCGCTCACACAAAGTGTCCTCGCTACGCTGCGGTACTTTTTGGGGACCCCAACGTTTAACACTGAAGGGGGACGATCCCCTTGAAACCCCCGCGCTCGCTTCGCTCGCCACAAAGTGTCCTCCCTCCGCTTCGCTTTGGTCCGGTACTTTTTAGGAATAAAGCAGGCATAGACATAGATGACATTATGTCATTTATGTCTTGACACTCCCCGGTGTTGGGTTTACAATATAAATGACATAGTGTCATTTATATTGAGGGGACTTATATGCCTAAAGTTAAGGACGAATACTTTGTGGGCAAAAGAGATTTTATTCTCAACTGTACGGGGGAAATGTTGAAAGAAAAGCCTCTGTATTTAATATCCATGCGTGACATTATTAAGAAGGCTGGGTTCAGCCAGGGGGTGATTTATCGGTATTATGCGAATTTAGATGAAGTCTACGTGGATTTTATCAATAAGCATACGACCGCTAGTTCGTTGGAACAAAAGATTGACGCACTATTAAACTCAGAGCAAGAAGAAATACGTATTCTTGAGGCGTGTTTCATAGCGATGGGGGAGTATATCGCAGAGTTGTTGAAATCTGTTGTCGGCGAAACATTTTTTGAACTTCTGGTTTTATATTCCTCTGATTTTAAAAAAAGGACAGCAATATTTCCTAAATTGAAATTTAAGCAGAGTCTTGAATACGCGCAAAACAAAATCGTGGAATATGCCATGAGCAATATGGATAAAGGTGTTTTTAGATCTCAAATCCCTGTCCACTCTGTCATCCAATTCGTGAGTATTTTTATAGATGGAATCGCACAGAACGTGGTATTCAATGCGGCAGAGGGCAATGGCCGCGATTCCGAATCGGCAACGGATATTCCAGAAATGTTTCAGACATTAGCAACGGCTGTTATTGGCTTCTTGGAGGAATAAGAGAGTGTGGATAATAAAATGCGTAATAAGAAACTGCAAGGACTATTAGGCTGTGAAAATGGAAAGAGCAAAGTGCGAAACGCGTCCTATAAGAGGAGGAAAAAGAAGATGTTAATAGCCCTGTTTTCAGCAGTTGGCGTTATTTTTGCGGTTGTGGTGATTATCTTGATAAACAGCCCCGGTAAGCTTGAGCCGCTGAAAAATGAGCAGGGAAACGTTATTCAAGGCTCTGTTTCCGAGAAAATATGGGTTGATATTAATGGAATCAAGCAGGGTATGTTTATTCGCGGAGAGAATATCCAAAATCCGGTAATACTGTACCTGCACGGCGGACCCGGTACGCCAATGCTTCAATTTATTTCCTATCTGGAACAGCTAGAAAAAACGAACGAGCGTCTTGAGAAATATTTTACAGTTTGTTACTGGGATCAGCGCGGTGCGGGAATGACATACTCTAAATCAGCAGATTCCGCGACAATGACAGTAGCGCAAATGGTGGAAGATACGCATGAGGTTACAGAATACCTCAAATCGCGATTCAATCAGGAAAAAATATATCTTTTGGGGCATTCCTGGGGTTCCTATCTTGGCGTTAAAACCATAGAAAAATATCCTGAAAATTATCTTGCATATATTGGCATTGGTCAAGTGACAAATCAAACGGAATCAGAACGTTTAGCCTATGATTATATGTTAAGCCATGCAAAAGACATCGGCGATAAAGATGTTATTGAAAGACTTAAAAAATATGACCCATACGCTGATGATTTTCCAACTTTGGAGTATCTTGTGAAGGGCAGAACCGATGCCATGATAAAATACGGGGTTGGGCATTTGCATCAAGGGCTTCCAGAAGGGATGACTTTTAATGGGATGGTTTTTAGGGCTTTATTCAGATTCAAGGGATATACGTTAAGCGAAAAAATAAACTGGTTTCTTGGTGCTGATTTTTCTATGGTACAACTATTCCCTATTATACTGGAAGATGATCTTTTTACGTCATCAGCGAAGTTTGAAATCCCATTTTATATCGTTCAAGGAGACTATGATTATCAGGTTTCAAGGATTCTTGCAGAAAAATATCTGGATATTTTAGAGGCTCCCTATAAAGAGTTTATTGCATTTTCTAATTCTGCCCATTCTCCGAATCTGGAAGAATCGGAGAAGTTTATTGAAGTTTTCTGTAAAATAGCAACAGAAAATCCCCTTAAAAAATAGTGGCTGTTTTGATGTGTCCGCTCCATATTTGAAATCGTAAGTAAGGAACAGTTCCTGAATAATCAAGGTGAGTGAATACAATTTCGCCAGTGTCCTCCTTGCCCCAAAAAGTGTCCTCCCTTCGCTACGCTCCGGTCCGGTACTTTTCGGGGATCCCAACAATTGACATTCAAGGGGGACGACCCCCTTGAAACCCCCGCGCTCGCTTTGCTCGCCAAAGTGTCCTCCCTACGCTGCGTTAGAACTGGACCAAGGTAGTCTTCTGGTTGTGAAAATCTTGGCGGCGCTGTCTGGCGGAGTGGATTCTGCGGTTGCCGCTGCCCGGTTGGTGGATGACGGGCATGAGGTGACCGGGGTGCATCTGGCGCTGTCGAAGAATCCGGAGACTTACCGCAGCGGGGCCAGGGGGTGCTGCTCGTTGGAGGACTCGCACGACGCTCGCCGGGCTGCTGACGTGCTCGGCATCCCGTTCTATGTCTGGGATTTGGCCGATGAGTTCAAAGCGGATGTGGTCGACGACTTCCTGGCCGAGTACGCGCTCGGCCATACCCCCAATCCCTGCTTGCGTTGCAATGAGCGGATCAAATTCGCGGCTGTCTTGGAACGCGGACGGGCGCTCGGCTTCGACGCGGTGGCGACCGGCCACTACGCGGTATTGCAGCGGACTGCTGCCGGGGTGCGGCTGTTGCGTTCAGCCGAGCCGGCCAAGGACCAGTCGTACGTGCTCGGGGTGCTGAATCAGCAACAGCTTGCCCACTCGTTGTTCCCGCTCGGGCCAGTCACCGCCAAGGCCGAGGTCCGCGCCGAGGCCGCCGCGCGCGGGCTGTATCTGGCCAAGAAGCCCGATTCGCATGACATCTGCTTCATCCCTAGTGGGGACACTTCCGGCTATCTGCGCGAGCGTTTCGGCACCCGGCCGGGAGACATCGTGGACGAGCGTGGCGAGGTGGTCGGAGCGCATTCCGGGGCGTACCAATTCACCGTCGGCCAGCGCCACGGCCTGCGGTTGAGCGTTCCCGCCGCCGATGGACGCCCGCGCTACGTGCTCAAGGTCGATGTTGCCAGGAACGAAGTAGTGGTCGGCCCGCAGCAGCGGCTCGCGGTCGTCGGCATGACTGGGATCCGACCCACTTGGACTGAGGGCGAGGTCACCGGACCTTGGCATGGACTGGCGCAATGGCGGGCGCATTCGGTACCGGCAGCGGCTGAATTCGAATTACGCGCTGGCGAATTGCGAGTCAGCTTGGCCCAACCCGCCTTCGGTATCGCGCCGGGACAGTCGGTAGTCTGTTACGACCGAGATCGGGTGGTCGGCTCAGCCACGATAGCGGCCACATTCGGGCCCGAGGAGGGTCAGTGACCATGATTGAGCACACCGGATTGGGATCGCTGCCGGGCACTGATTTCGGCCAGGCATTGCGGACGGCCTTCGAGTTGGAATTTCCCTATCTGCCCGAACTGCCCTCCCGTGGGCCTTGGGCGGGGATGATCGGGCGCGGATTAGGTGTGGCGTCCGGGCTGCCCGCCCAGTACGAGGCGGGGCAGTGGCGGCTCGCTCCCACCGCTGGGATCGACTTGAGACGGGCGCGGGTCACCCTGCGCGACGACCTCGACCAGCTTGAGGAAACCGCCGCTGGCTTCTCGGGCCGCTGCAAGACGCAGGTCGCCGGGCCGTGGACGCTGGCCGCGAGCACGATGGCCCAGCACACCGTCCGAGTGCTTGCCGATCCGGGGGCCAGGCGCGACCTGGGGCAGGCATTGGCCGCTGGGGTGCGGGATTTGCTGGTCGAAGTCAAACGTCGGCTGCCCGGCGCGCAGTTGGTCCTGCAAATCGACGAGCCGTCGTTGCCAGCGGTGCTTGCTGGCGCTATCGCCACTCCGGGCGGCTTTTTCCGGCACCGGGCCATCGACCTGCCCGAAGCCAGCGACGCCCTGGCGCTGCTCACCGAGGTGGCACATGACGAGGGCGCGCAAGCCGTCGTCCACTGTTGCGCGCCCGGTCTTCCGGTCGCCGCGATGACCGGCCCGGCCGGTTTCGACGGAGTGAGCCTAGATCAAGACCAATTCTCCGCTGGCGACTACGAGGCATTGGCCCAAACCGCCGAGGCAGGCAGGCAATTGTGGCTGGGTTGTTTGCCCACCAACGATCCCAGCGTCCTGCCCAGCGTCGATCAACTCCGTCAGCGCGTGCTCGGCGTTGTCGAACGTATCGCTGTCAACGATTTGGCCGGACGACTAGTCCTCACTCCCGCCTGCGGACTGGCAGGTTTCCCCACGCAGTCGGTCAAAGAGGTGTTCCGCAGGCTTGGCCGAGCGGCGTCCCAAGTCTCGGCTGAATTGGCTGAGTGATCTCAGACGGTACGTGCCACGTCCCGCACTCATCTGCCTGGAGCCATCGCCCGGCATCGACTGAGCCGGACAACCGTGCTAGCTCACTTTGTGGTTGAAACTTGCACGCTGGCCAGGATGGCGACGATAAGGGCGCGGTCTTTTTTGCCATCCTTGGTTAGCGGTGCCCAGAGGTCGTTGCCGCCGAAGTAGACATAGCTTTTGCCGAAACTGAGCACGGCGTCGTAGCCGCCTGGTTGGCTTTCGTCGGGCACTATCAGCATGAATTCCGCCCAGTCTTCTGTCGAATCCGAATTGTCGAAATAGCCGATATGAACCTGTCGGCCCTTGGCGTCTTTCAGCCCAGGCACGCTGCCCAGATCGTATGGCGGAACGGGGCCATTCTCGACGGCCAGAAACTCCGACAAGACCATAATCCCGCGCATATCCTCATCGGACCGGATCGCCTTGGTGTCCAGCCGGTAGAAGTCCGTGTCCTTGAAGGCCTTCATGTTCTTGGGCAGTTGCACACTGATCCCGAAGGGCAACAAGTCGTAGGTCTTCCAACTCGAATCCGGTGTCGTCGCACCGATCTTGGGCGCGTCCTCGGGTGGGGCGGGCAGGTTTGAGCCTGGTGCAACCGGTAACAGGATGAATTGTCCGGTCTCGTAGTCGAAGCGAGCCACTTGTGATGAATCGTGATCAGGCACTATAAAGATGGTGGTTTCCCCGGTGGCGGGGTCCATGACGCAGAAATAATGTG
The DNA here is from genome assembly GCA_031265725.1 of Propionibacteriaceae bacterium. GTDB lineage: Bacteria > Actinomycetota > Actinomycetes > Propionibacteriales > Propionibacteriaceae > Propionicimonas. The sequence continues at coordinate 4,209 of JAISCH010000088.1, read as the reverse complement.
CCCCCGTTTCAGGATCGGTGTAATACTCGCCGGAGTTCGGCTCCGCGCAATGGCCGAGAGAGCCGACAAATACTGTCTCGGTCTCAGTCTGGCCCTCATCCCCGCTAGCGGACGGAGCCGGGGCCATCGGCTGCGGCGCGCTGGATGGGACTAATGTCATCGTCAGCAAGGTGGTCACAATGCCAGCGACCAGCACGGTCGCGCCACCGATCACCCACTTCTGCCGACTCGATTTACGCTGGCTGACTTTGACTGCGTCCGCGAGGATCGGCTGAACGGGCTGCCCGTCCACCGCCGCGCTGAACTGCACTTTGAGGGTCTCGTCCAGTTCGTTCTCGGAAAAATCGCTGTTCATTCTTCTCCCCCTGACGCTAGGGGTCTATCTCGCCCGCCTGCGAAGTAGTTCATGACTCATCCTACGCATGGATCAGTGCGGAAGAAAGAAACGTTGTGGCGAACGCAGTGAGCGCGGGGGTTGAAGGGGGACGTCCCCCTTCAATGTAAATATGTCGGGGTCCCCAAAAAGTACCGGACCGGAGCGTAGGCGTAGGGAGGACACTTTTTGGGGCTTAACTAGTCGATTACTTTTACGCTGGCCAGGATGGCGACTATCAGTTCGCGGTCTTTCTGGTCCTTCTTGGTGAGCGGCATCCAGTTGTCGTCGCTGCCGAAGTAGACCTTGCCTTTGCCGAAGTCGAGCAGGGCGTCGTAACTGCCTGGTTGGCTGTCGTCGGGCACCATCAGCAGGAATTCCGCCCAGTCCTCTTCTGAATTCGAATTGTCGAAATAGCCGATATGAACCTGGCGGCCCTTGGCATCCATCAGTCCGGGCACTTTGCCCAGGTCGTAAGGCGGCTCAGAGCCATTTCCAGCAGCCAATGATTCTGGCCAGACCAGGATTTCTTTCATGTCTTTCCCGGCCCGGGTCGCCTTAGTGTCCAGCCGGTAGCCGTTGTCGAATTCTTTGTCCAGGAAGGCCACCATATTTTTCGGCAGTTGCACACTGATCCCGAATGTCTTCAAGTTGTAGGTCTTCCAATCCGGTCCTGGCGTCCACGCGCCGATCTCGGGCGCGTCCTTGGGTGGGGCGGGCAGGTTTGAGCCTGGTACAGCCGGTATCAGAGTGATTTGCCCGGTCTCGGGGTCCTGGCGAGCCACTTGTGGTGAATCTGGATCAGGCACAATTACTTTGATGATTTCCCCGGTCTCAGGGTCCACGATGTAGTAATACTGTTCCCCCGTTTCGGGGTCGGTGTAATACTCGCCATCTGCCGGTTGTCCTGACTGGCCGATAACCACAGTTCGGGTCTGATCCTCTTCCTCGCTTGGACTCGGAGCCGGGGCCAACGGCTCTGGCACGCCGACAAGCGCGCTGGACGGGACGAACGTCATCGTCAGCAAGGTGGTCACAATGCCGGCGGCCAGCACGGTCGCGCCGCCGACCACCCACTGCCGTCGACCCATTTTCCGCTGGCCAGCTTTGATAGTGGAAGCGAAGATCGGCTGGGCGGGCTGTTCTTCCACCGCCGCGCTGAAGTGTGCTTTGAGCGCTTCGTTCAGCTCATGGTCCTCAAAATCAGTGTTCATTTCTCTCCGTTCATGATTGTGCGCAGTTTTGTCACTCCGCGCTGATACAGCGACCGGGCGGAGGCCGCTGAGCAGCCCAGTGCGGTCCCGATGTCGGCGAAGGACATGTCCTCGTAGCAGCGCATCACGATGGCTGCCCTTTGTTTCCGTGGAAGCTGGCCGCAGATTCGCCGCACCCACATCGTTTCCACGCCGGGAGCGTCGGCCTGGCTCTGCGACCAGGTGAAATCAGCCGTCGGCGTCTCTTTGCGGCGTTTGCGCCAGGCGGTGATATTGGCGTTGACGATCGACCTCCGCACGTATGCGCCAGGGTTGTGGCTCATCGAGTGCCAATGCTTGAACGCCCCGATCAGCGCGTCTTGAACAGCGTCGAGTGCGTCTTCCCGGTTGCCGATCACCAGGAACGCGAAGTCTTGCAGGGCTATCGAGTTGTTCAACACGAATTCCTCGAAGCTCAGCGTATGCGCGGCTGTTGTCCGGATCGGCTCGATCATGGGTCTATCTTGCACGGCTGCGAAGTCGTTCACGACCTACCTACGCTTGGGGATGGGCATTTCGTGGCAGTTTGGGAAACTGATTTTGGGTAGGGTTGGCGTGTGGATAGTGCAGCAGTCCGTCATGCCCAGTTGAGCGCTGAGATCACTGAGCATCGGCGTCGTTATTACCTGATGGACGCCCCCACGATCAGTGACGGGGACTTCGACGCGCTGATGCGCGAATTGCTGGTGATCGAGGACGAGCATCCCGAGTTGGTGACGCTGGACTCGCCCTCGCAACAGGTGGGCGGCTGGGTTGGGGCCACCTTCGCCCCCGTCACCCATCTGGAGCCGATGTACTCCTTGGACAATGCTTTCGACCGGGCCGAATTCGACGCCTGGGCGGTGCGGGCCACTAAGGAGTTGAGTGAGGCTGAACTGCTTGAGTCGGGCTTGCTTTGTGAAGTGAAGATCGACGGGCTGGCGCTGGACCTCGTCTACCGGAATGGGCGGCTGATCAGCGCCGCGACCAGGGGAGACGGCCGGGTCGGGGAGGATGTGACCGGCAACGTCGCCACAATTGGGAGCATTCCGCAGCAGTTGCGCGGCGTTGTCCCCGATGTGGTCGAGGTCCGTGGTGAGGTGTTCATGAAGACGGCGGACTTTGCTGAGTTGAACGCGGAGATGGCCGCCCTGCAGGAGAAAGAGGCCGCCGAGGCCCAGGCGAAGGGCGCTCAGCCGCCTAAGAAACGTTATCTGTTCGCCAATCCGCGCAATGCGGCGGCGGGTTCGCTGCGGCAGAAAGACCCCAGGGTCACTGCGGGCCGGAAGCTGTCGTTCTATTGCCACGGCTTCGGCGAGGTGACCGGGGGAGTGCCGTTCTCTCGGCAGTCCGACGGCTACGACCTGCTCGCTGGGATGGGCCTCCCAGTCAGCCCATACTCCCAGGTTGTGCTGACCCTGGACGAGGTTTGGGAATTCATCACCGGCTACGGCGGGGAGCAGCGGCACTCGTTGGAGCACGAGATCGACGGCGCGGTCGTCAAAGTCAACGACCTGGCCCTGCAACGCCGCCTCGGTGAGACCTCCCGAGCCCCGCGCTGGGCAATCGCCTATAAATATCCGCCGGAGGAAGTCACCACGAAATTGCTCGATATCCGGGTGGGGGTCGGGCGCACCGGCCGGATCACCCCGTACGCGGTGATGGAGCCGGTGCGGGTGGCCGGATCGACCGTCGAGCAGGCCACCCTGCACAATGCTGCCGAGGTCCGGCGCAAAGGGGTGTTGATCGGGGACACGGTCGTCATCCGCAAGGCTGGCGACGTCATCCCGGAAGTGCTCGGGCCAGTGATTGAGGACCGGGACGGCAGTGAGCGCGACTTTGTGATGCCTGCGCTGTGCCCGTCGTGCCAAAGCGAGTTGCGTCCGGAGAAAGAGGACGACGTGGATATCCGTTGTCCCAATCAACGTTCTTGCCCGGCCCAGTTGCGCGAGCGGCTGATCTTCTTGGCTTCAAGGTCGGCGTTGGATATCGAAGTGCTCGGGGAGAAGACGGCGGACGCTCTGCTGTCGGCTGGAGTCCTCCATGACGAGGGCGACCTGTTCACCCTCAGCGAGTCAGACCTGCTCGGCGTGGCTGAATTCGTCGCCTCGGCCGGGAAGAATCAGGGCGAGTTGACCAAGAATGCCCAAGCCTTGCTGGCGAATATCGAGGGGGCGAAGACCCGGCCATTCGCCCGCTTCCTCACCGCCTTGTCCATCCGTCATGTTGGCAAGGGGATAGCCCCGGATATCGCCCGGGCCTTCCCAAGTATCGATTCCTTGCGGGCGGCGAGCCTGGACGAGCTGTCGGCGGTCGAGGGGATCGGGCCAATCGTGGCGGCGTCGGTCATCGAATGGTTCGGCGTCGACTGGCACAACGAGATCGTCGCCAAATGGGAGGCCGCCGGAGTGGTCTTGGCCGACCACCCATCTGCTTCAGCGCATACCCTTCCGCAGACCCTAACTGGGCTGACGATCGTCGTCACCGGCTCCTTGCCCGGCTACAGCCGAGACCAGGCCAGCGCGGCGATCACCCAACGCGGCGGCAAATCCTCCGGATCAGTTTCAGCAAAGACAGATTTCGTCGTAGTGGGCGAGAACGCCG
>JAISCH010000330.1 GCA_031265725.1 Propionibacteriaceae bacterium | reverse complement strand
GTTGGTTGTAACGAATACGGTCAGTGCGCTGTGAATGGTTGGCGCGATATTGTGGCGATTGCGGCTGGTTGTACTCACACAATCGGGCTTAAATCAGATGGCACAGTGGTCGCTGTGGGCGGTAATGAATACGGTCAATGCGATGTAAATCATTGGCACGGAATCCGGCAGCCATCGAATTCATAATAATGAAGGGATGGTTACTTACGAGATAGCCATTTTCTATTATTGGTTCGCCGCGATCTACTCGTACCATTCAAGAGACTCGCTGTCTATTGGATGGCTCCAGCCCTGCCGCTTTCCTCGCCATGCCGAGCCATTCGTTGAACGCCTGCGGCGCAGTGTCAATCAAGCTGATGGGAAATGATCACCTGCGTGGTGGGGCTGTCGATGAACGGATGGTCAGGGTTGTCGGGATGATATGGGCGCGACGGTGACCGTCAGTGCCTTCCAGTCGGGCTATCGCTCGCAGCGATGCTGTCTTGCCCAGCCAGGCCACGTCTTGCCGAACGGAGGTGAATTGATGGTAAGGGGCGGCGGCAATCCCGGTGTCGTCAATTCCGAGCAGTGACACCTCGTCGGGCACTTTGATCCCAGCCTCCTTTAGGGCGGTTTGGACGCCAGCGGCGCAGTTGTCGTTGAACCCGATAACGGCAGTGGGGAGGCTTTCGCGGGCGAGTAGGGAGAGGCCGGTTTCGTAGCCGGATTCCTCGGTGGACCCGGTCTCAACGACATCAGCGGCCATCCCGGCTGCCTTCATCGCCGTTCGGTAGCCACGCAATCGCTCCGGCCCGCCTCCGGAATCGGCTGACGAGCAGAAGCAGATGGCTCGGTGTCCCAGGCCACTGAGGTGTTCCACAGCCTGCTTCAGGCCGCGCTCATCGTCAGAGCAGACGTATTCAACGCCTTCGGCCCGGACGGCGCGAGCCACCACAATCACTGGTATCCGGCTGGCCACCTGCGCCAGGGTCTTCGGCGCAAGACGGGCGCTCAGGTCGATGATCGCGCCGCAGCGGTTGGACTGCAGCGATGAGATCGCCGCTGCCTCGCCGTGGGCGGAAGTGATCGCCGAGAGCACCACCTGGTAGCCCAGCGGCTCGCAAGTCTGATAGATGCCATCAACCAGGGCCGCATGGAACGGCTGGACAGCTTGAAATGCCACGCCGATCGCGCGCGGAGCTTGGGCGCGTAGTGCTTGAGCGCGTTGGTCCGGGACGTAGCCCAGTTCCGCAGCGATGCGACGGACACGTTCCCGGGTCTCCTCGCTGGCACCTGGGACACCCCTGACGACTATTGACACCAGTGCGCGCGACACGCCTGCAGCCTTGGCTACGTCAGCCATCGTGACGCTCAAACCGTCTTTGGTCATTTTCCCCTCCTCAGTGATCACGCCAATAGCTCGCAAAACCAGCAACCTATTAACGCGACCTCTTAGCGCTCTCAGCCTATAGCAGAATCGGCTTGACACGTGCTATTAGCACGAGCTAGTATCTCAGTAACTAGAACGTGCTAGTTAAAACGAGCCAGAGACTCAAAGGAGACGAGGGTGTCAAAACCAATCAAGATAGGGCTGATCGGCGCGGGCCGAATCGGTCGCAACCACGGCGAGATAATCGCCCTGCACACGCCAGGAGCAGCCTTGGCCGCTATCGCCGACCCGGTGGCTGAAGCCGCCCAATGCCTAGCCACCAAGCTCGGTGTGCCCCAGACTTATACCTCAGCGGAGGAACTGCTGGACAGCGACGTGGAAGCGGTCGTCATCGCGGCAGCGTCCACCGAACACGCCGGACTGATCAGCAAAGCTGCCCAGGCTGGCAAAGCGGTCTTCTGTGAGAAGCCCGCAGCCATGTCGACCACGGAACTTGATCCGGCGCTGGCCGCGATCCAGCAGGCCGGCGTTGTGTTGCAGGTAGGCTTCAACCGTCGTTTCGTGCCCGGCTTCGCCGCCGCTCGCGCCGCCTTGGACGCCGGACAGATCGGCACTCCACAATTGCTGCGTTCCAACACCCGCGACCCTGGTTTGGTCAATCCCGGTGCCATCCCGCCGTGGACAATCTTCACCCAAACTCTCATCCACGACTTCGACACCCTCAACTGGCTCAATCCAAATGCTGAGCCGGTGCGGGTGTACGCGCAGGCCGATGCCTTGGTCGCCCCCTCCTTCAAGGCGCAGGGCCTGCTCGACACGGCGTTGGTGACCATCGCCTACTCCAACGGCGCGTTGGCTATGGCCGATGCCTGCTTCCAAGCCGTCTACGGCTATGACGTGCGTGCAGAGGTCTTCGGTTCGGCCGGACTGGCCAAGGCCGGACACGTCCGCGTCAGCGATCTCGACCTGTATCGGGCCGATGGTATGCACGTTGACACCTCCCGCTCCGACACCGACTTGCTCCAAGACTCTTATCGGGCCGAATTCGCCGCGTTCATTGCGGCCGTCCGCACTGGTGAGACGACTGGTGCCACCGGCAGCGACGCCCGCAAGGCGTTGGCAATCGCTGAGGCATGTATCGCGTCATACCAGTCTGGCCAGCCGGTCACGCTCTGAAAGGAACTCCAATGACATTCACTCTCGCGGCTTCGGCCGAAATGCTCTATCTCGACCTGCCCTTCGTTGAACGCGTCGCCCGCATCCGTGATCGTGGCCTACAAGTCGAAATCTGGGACTGGTCAAACAAGGACATTGACGCGCTGGTAGCCAGCGGTGCCACGTTCTCATCAATGACCGGCTATCTGCGCGGCGAACTGATCGACCCCGACGGTGCGGCGGAACTACTCGCCACGGCTGCTGAATCCCTCCAAGTGGCCCAGCGTTTGGATTCCCCCAGACTTAATCTGCATGGCACCGGGCTGGACGACAAGGGCCTGCCGGTCAAACCACAAGCCAACGTCAGCGGGGCTGACTGGCTGGCCGCCGCCAAAACGCTGGAGAATCTGGCCAAGCTCGCTGAGCGGGCCGGACGTGTTTTCACCCTGGAGAACCTGAATCTGCCCGTCGATCACCCCGGCACGCCATTCGCGCTGGCCAAGGACACCCTGACGCTGGTGAGAGCCGTGGATCACCCGAATCTGCGGTTGAACCTGGACCTCTATCACGCCCAGATAGGGGAGGGGAACCTCATCGAGCTGTGCCAGGAAACCCTGCCCTACATCGGGGAGATTCAAGTCGCCGATGTTCCCGGACGCTGCGAGCCAGGAACCGGCGAAATCAACTACCCCGCCATCGCTAAGGCGTTGCGAGGCTTCGGCTACACCGGCCCCGTCGCCCTGGAGGGCTGGGCCAAGAGCGACCCCGATGCGGCCCTCGATGCCTTTGTCGCTGCTTTCACCAAGACGGGGAGTTGAGATGGCAGCCACCAAACCTGCTGAACAGCCGGATACGAGCAGCGGTGCCTCGGCCAGCGTCGGCACGTTGCCACCGCTCACTCCTGGCCCGCACCGGAAACGGTTGGGTCGTGTCGCGTTGATCGCCACCCTTGGTGGCTTGGCATTCGGATACGACACGTCCGTCATCAACGGGGCTTTGAACCCGATGGTCATTGAGCTTGGACTGACCACCTTCACTGAGGGCGTGGTGACCAGTTCATTGCTCTTTGGCGCTGCCATCGGCGCGGTCAGCGGAGGGCAGCTCTCTGATGCCTTCGGACGCAAACGCACCATCATCATTGCCTCGGTGCTCTTTTTCGTCGGCGCTATCCTCTGCGTCATCGCCCCCGATCTCTCGGTCATGGTGGCCGGGCGAGTGATTCTCGGCCTGGCAGTCGGCGGCGCATCGACCGTGGTGCCGGTCTATTTAGCCGAACTCGCACCCTTCGAGATTCGCGGCTCGTTGGCCGGACGGAACGAGATGGTAATCGTCTCTGGCCAGCTTGCCGCGATCACCGTCAATGCGATTATCGGAAATATCTGGATGGACGTCACTGGCATCTGGCGCTTCATGCTGGCCATTGAGGCACTGCCCGCCGTCGCCTTATTCATCGGTATGCT
>JAISCH010000125.1 GCA_031265725.1 Propionibacteriaceae bacterium | reverse complement strand
CCAGGAGACCGACTCGAACTTCCTCCGTCGTATCCCCGGAATGCAATTTGAAAGAGACGTGATCCAGGTCGATCCGCAGAGCCTGATGACTGAGGTGCCCGGCATCTTCGCCGGTGGCGACGCCGTTCCATCCGAGCGCACGGTGACTGTCGGAGTCGGCCACGGCAAGCGCGCGGCCTTCAATATCGACGCCTGGCTGCGCCATGCCTACGCCAACAAGCGCCCGAAGCACGCGCTCGCCGAATTCGAGAAGCTGAACCTCTGGTATTTCGGCGACGCCCGCCGGACCAACCAGCCGGAATTGGAGCCGAGCGAACGTGTCACCGACTTCGATGAGATCGTCGGCGGGCTCAGCGACCATCAGGCCCACCGGGAAGCCAGCCGCTGCCTCTCCTGTGGCAACTGCTTCGAATGCGACGGCTGTCTGGGCTCGTGCCCGGAAGGAGCGGTGCTAAAGCTCGGCAAAGGCTTCAGATACCGCTTCGACTACGAGAGATGCACTGGTTGCGCCACCTGTTACGAGCAGTGCCCGGTCCATGCTATCGAGATGGTAAAGGAGGCGTGACATGGCTGCGAAGATGATTGATGGCAATGAGGCGGCCGCGTCGGCGGCCTACCGGCTGAACGAGCTGTGCAGCATCTATCCGATCACTCCGAGTTCCACGATGGCCGAATTAGCCGACGAGTGGGCCTCGCAGGATCAGCCGAACGTCTACGGCGGAGTGCCGACCGTGATCGAGATGCAGTCCGAGGGCGGTGCCGCTGGAGCGTTGCACGGCGCACTGCAGGGCGGCGCGCTGAGCACCACCTTCACCGCGTCCCAGGGCTTGCTGCTGATGATCCCCAATATGTATAAGATCGCCGGTGAGCTGACCTCGTCGGTGATCCATGTGGCGGCCCGTTCGCTGGCTGCGCAAGGGTTGAGCATCTACGGCGACCATCAGGATGTGATGGCTGTACGGCAGACCGGTTTCGCCATGCTCGCCTCGGCTTCAGTGCAAGAGGCGCATGACCTGGCCGCCATCTCCCAGTTGGCGACGCTGGAGTCCCGGATTCCGTTCGTCCATTTCTTCGACGGTTTCCGGACCAGCCACGAGGTGAATTCCGCCGAATTGCTAACCGACGAGCAATTGCTCGAATTGGTGCCGACGGATTTGGTCCACCAACACCGGATGCGGGCGCTCTCCCCGGAGCATCCCTATATCCGGGGCACGGCCCAGAATCCAGACACGTACTTCCAGTCCAGGGAGACGGTCAACCCCTTCTATACGGCGGTGCCCGGCATCGTCAAAGCGGCGATGGCCACATTCGCACGAATCGCTGGCCGCAGCTACGACATCGTTGACTACCACGGCGCTGCGGATGCTGACCGGGTGATCGTGGTGATGGGCTCGGGCGCGCAGACTGTGCAGGCCACCGTCGATTATTTGTGTGGCTTGGGCGAGAAAGTCGGGATGATCCAGCTTCGGCTCTACCGCCCGTTCCCCACCGAGGAGTTGCTGGCCGCGCTGCCCGACACTGCCACCAAGGTGGCGGTGCTGGACCGGACGAAAGAGCCGGGTTCCGCCGGGGAACCGCTGTTCCTCGATGTCAGCGCGGCTTTGGCTGAGGCGGTCTCGCGTGGTCGGCGCAACAGCTTGCCCATTCTGATCGGCGGCCGTTACGGCTTGTCGAGCAAGGAATTCACCCCGGCTATGGCAGCGGGCGTCTTCGCCGAATTGGCGTTGCCTGCGCCGCGTCCGCGTTTCACCATCGGTATCAACGACGACGTGACGCTGACTTCGTTGCCTTATGACTCCCAACTCGACATTGAGGACCCCAAGACGCTGCGCGCGGTCTTCTATGGGATGGGTTCAGACGGGACGGTCGGTGCTAATAAGAACACGATCAAGATTATCGGCTCGCTGCCGGGCACCTTCGCCCAGGGCTATTTCGTCTACGACTCGAAGAAGTCCGGCTCGCGCACAGTCTCCCATCTGCGTTTCGGCCCCAGCCCGATCCAGGCTCCGTACCTGATCAACAAGGCTGGATTCATTGGCTGCCATCACTGGTCCATTCTGGAACGGGTGGACGTGCTGGAATTCGCCCGGCCGGGGACAGTGCTGCTGATCAACACCCCGCATCCGAAAGAACAGGTGTTCGCCAAGCTGCCCGAGCCGATGCAGCGCCGGATCATCGATCTCGGCATCGAGCTTTGGGCGGTAGATGCCAACTCGGTGGCCCGGGCCGCTGGGATGGGCCACCGCACCAACACCGTCTTGCAGACCTGTTTCTTCGCCATTTCCAAGGTGATGCCAAGGGAGCAGGCAATCGAGGAAGTCAAGAAGTCGATCCGGAAGACCTATGCCCGTAAGGGCGCAGATGTGGTCACCAAGAACGAGCAGGCGGTGGACGCCTCGGTGGCGGCGCTGTATCAGGTCCAGGTGCCCGAGCAGCCGGTTTCCGAGACTCCGATGATCCCACCGGTTCCTGACGACGCCCCGGAATTCGTCAAGACGGTCACTGCGGCGATGCTGCAGAACACCGCCGACGAGTTGCCGGTCAGCGCGTTCCCGGTGGACGGCACCTTCCCCTCTGGAACCACCCGGTATGAGAAGCGGAATATCTCCGACATCATCGCGGAATGGGACCAGCGGGCCTGTATCCAATGCGGCAACTGCGCTTTCGTTTGTCCACATGCGGTGCTCCGGGCGAAGTACTACAACCAATCCGCGCTGGAGGGTGCACCGGAGAGTTTCCAGTCAGCACCGCTGAACGCGGCTGGCTTCCCCGGTTCGCGCTACACCTTGCAGGTGTACGCCGAGGACTGCACCGGTTGTGGCCTGTGCGTGGAAGCGTGCCCGGTGAAAGCTCCCGATGGGCGCAAGGCGATCAATCTGGCCAATGTGCTGGAACGCAGCAAGCAGCGGTCCAACGTCAAATTCTTCGAGAAGCTGCCGGTCAACCGGCGTTCCCGGATTGACTTCGCCAATGTGCGCGGCACTCAGTTCATGGAACCGTTGTTCGAGTTCTCCGGAGCATGCTCCGGTTGCGGCGAGACGCCGTACCTGAAGCTGCTCACTCAGCTCTTCGGCGGACGGGCCTCGGTGGCGAACGCCACTGGGTGCTCCTCGATCTACGGCGGCAATCTGCCGACTACGCCGTGGGCGTCGAATAAGTACGGACGCGGCCCGGCCTGGTCCAATTCGCTCTTCGAGGACAATGCCGAATTCGGCCTCGGCCTGCGCTTGGCCGCCGACTTGCAGACCCAGACGGCCCGTGCCCTGTTGGAGAGATTGCGTCCCGAATTGGGCGCGGAGTTGGTGGACACCATTCTCAACGCCCCGCAGCAGTACGAGTCCGAACTGTCTCAGCAGCGGGCGCGGGTGGACGCGTTGAAGGGGCTGCTCGACCAGATGAGCGGGCCGGACGCGGAGAATCTGCGCACGGTGGCGGATCATCTGCTGCGCCGCTCGGTGTGGATCGTCGGCGGTGACGGCTGGGCCTACGACATCGGCTCGGGAGGTGTGGACCATGTGCTAGCCAGCGGCCGTAATGTCAATGTGCTGGTGCTGGACACCGAGGTCTATTCCAATACTGGCGGGCAGGCGTCCAAGTCGACTCCGCTCGGCGCGGTGGCCAAATTCGCCTCCGGTGGAAAGCTGACCGGGAAGAAGGACATGGCCATGCAGGCGATCTCCTACGGGAATGTGTACGTGGCCAGGGTGGCGATGGGCGCTGACAAGCAGCAGACGCTGAAAGCCTTCCGGGAGGCGGAAGCCTATGACGGCCCGAGCCTGATCCTGGCTTACAGCCATTGCATCGCCCACGGCATAGAGATGCGCAAGGGTTTGGAGCAGCAGTACGCCGCCGTCGCTTCCGGGCACTGGCCGCTGATTCGCTACAACCCGATCCTGCGGGACGCGGGCCGGAACCCGTTCCTGCTCGACTCGCCGCGTCCGCGTATTCCGCTGCGGGAGTACCACGACAAGGAATTGCGCTTCCGGATGCTGATGAATTCCGATCCCGAGGCCGCCGAACGACTGCTTGAGTACGGGCAGCGCCAGGTCGCCCGGCGTTGGGCTGAGTATGAGCAGATGGCTAGCCGGAGCGCCGATTGGTATCCAGCGGCCAAGGTTCGCAAGGCTGGCTGAGTCCCGGTGCGCTCCGCTGCGGCTCGGTGATCCTGGTCGCGGCGGGGCGTGGGCTGGATGGTCTCTTCCTAGTGGCGCGGTTCGCTCCGCCAGGGATCAACTGTCCAGTTGGTCCAGGTCGGCTCTGATCTGGCGTCTGCCGAAGAAAGTACGGCCATAGGCCGGGTGCAGCCCCTCGGTCAACGCGACTGGCTCACCCTTTGCCAGGGCTTCGTAGATGCTGATGAATTCGTTCGACTGTTTGGCTATCGTCCAAAGCTCCGCCAATTCCTTGGAACGCGCGCTGGCTCGTTTGGCGAATTCCGGGTCTTTCAGCGCGTCCAGCATGGCTATGATCGTCTGGGCCAACGCGGCCGGATTCGGCTCGGCCACCTCGGCGTTCACTCCCGGCTCGGCCACCAGGCGCAGTTCGTTGTCGGTCAGCACAATCGGCAGACCGGCGTGCGCCGCCTCATGGAGCACCAGCGCCTGAGTGTCGGTCAAGGAGGGGAAGACGAACACGTCGGCGCTGGCATAGTAGGAGCCGAGTTCTTCGCGCGGGACCAGTCCGGGCAGGTTCACTCCGCCGCAGCGGGCCGCCGCCTTGAGCCGCCAGCGCAGGGTCGGATTGGTGTTCTGCCAGTCGCCGACGATCATCAACTCCGCGTTTGGAAGCTGTTTTCGCACCAGCTCGAAGGCGTCCAAGAGCATTCCGATGCCCTTTTCCAGCGAGATGCGCCCGGCGTAGATCAGCCTTGGCCCGGATGCCCGGGGGATCGCCTGTAGCGGTGGCAACGCGTCGGTGCCGTTGGGCAGCACTCGGACTTTGGCTTTGGGGGCGATCTCCAATACCCGTTTCGCCGTCTTGTCGGACGGTGTTGTCACCAAGTCGGCGTCGGTGAGCATCTCGGCGGCCAGGGCGAGCAATTGCAACTGGGCGCGACCCCGGCGGAAACGGGTGAAACGAGGGGGCCGCAGTTGCCGCCAATTCTTTTCCACCCGCAGCCGGAATATCTTGTAAGCGGCGTTGAGCAGCGGAACCAGATGCCAGTAGTGCTCCGCGTACGCTTCCATGTCGGTGTGCCAGGTGACCACGAGCGGCTTCCCGGTGCGCTGGGCCAGCCACATCCCCAAAAATCCGACCGGCCCCATCCCATGCACATGGATGATATCGGGCGGATTGGCGACCAATTGCGCCAGCCGGTAGTCGAAGTCCTTGCCCACTGACATTCGCACATGCAGTCCGGGGATCGCCAGACTCGGCAATCTGATCTCGCGGCGGTTCGGATTGTCCGAATGCGGGTTCGGCCCCTTGCATTCCGGCGCTATCAGGAGGACTTTATGCCCAGCCGCCAATACTTGCCCCTCCAAGAACTGAACCGCATAGAGCAACCCACTCGCCAGTGGCCCGTAGTTGTCGGTGACCTCGGCGATGGTCAGTCGTTCCCGTTTGTTTTCCTCACTGGCCATGACTGAAGTCTAGAGGCAATCCCGGCTATCAGTGCGATTAACGGCTCTTGCCGAGCCTCATTCACTCAATCGGCTCACTGCCAAACCCGAGCGCTTGCCAGCTTCGCCTCAATCGCGGTTAACGCTTCCGTGCTCCCAGAGGATCGACAGCGGCAGACCCCAAATCCGGTCGCCAAGCAGTTTCGGCTCGCTAGCAAGGCCGAGCACCGCTCCACCGGCAAAACGACTGCCCAGCTTGGCCGCCAAAGCCCGGATGCCCAAGGTGTGCGCAGGTTGATAGGTCTGGCTGGCTTTGACTTCGATCAGGAATACGCTGCCATCGCCGTATTCGATGACCAGATCTACTTCGGTGCCATTGCGGTCCCGGAAATGGTAGAGATTGAATCGTTCAGTTGACCATCCCTGCTGCTTGGTCAGTTCTCCAGTGACGAATGCCTCGACAAGCCCGCCCAAGTAGTCATTGCCGAACTGGTCGGCCAAAGCCTCCGGGTTGAGGCGGTTCAGTTGCATTGCCAGTGCGGAATCCGCCACTGACAGCTTGCGACGACCGATCTCACGGGTGGTCAGGTTAGGGGTCCAAGGCGAGAGATCGTCCAGCAGTCGCATCGTGCGCAGTGCGTTGAGATAATTGGTGACAGAAGCGGGAGCGATGCCGAGATCGTTAGCGATCCGGGCCGGTACGGTCTCACTGCCTTGACTGGCTGCGACCAGGCGCAACACTTCAAGAAGCCGGTTGGAGGCCAAGCCGCTGGACACATCGGAAAGATCACGGGTGACGATCCGGCCAAGGTAGCCATCAATCCAGTAGCCACGCGCTCGTTGTCCCAACTTACGGCTCTCCGGATAGCCACCGGCCGCCAACGCCGAGACGTAATCCACTCTGCCCCAATTCGACTGGTAATCAAGAACGGTTGCCGGGATGGCTCGTGCCCAGGCGGCGAAATCATCCCAACGGTCAGCGAGTTCCCCCTGGCTCAGCCCGCCCAGCTTGATTGTTACCGCCCTCCCGGCCAGCGAGTCGGGGAGTGCGGGCAAAGCCAACAGGTCGGATGAGCCAGTCAGTAAGAATTGGCCCGGACGCGGGTCTTGGTCGACCGCCATTTTGATCGACAGAATCAGTGGAAGATGGCGCTGAACCTCGTCAATCACCAGTGTTTGGCCAGGTGCTTGCCGGACAAACGCTTGTGGATCAGTCTTTGCCAAGTGGTAGGCGGCCTCGTCATCAAGAGTGACGTGTCG
>JAISCH010000264.1 GCA_031265725.1 Propionibacteriaceae bacterium | reverse complement strand
AACGCCAACGGCCACTGCTGCGGCAGTTGCTGGTTGATATTTAGCTCGGTGATGATATAACCGCCCATCGCCAAAACGATGGCTATCACCAGCATGAACGCCTCAAGGCCACGGCGTTTGCGGTAGGCGATCATGCCACTCCCCCAATCAGTCGCATTCGTCGTAGTCTGGCTCGGCCGGATCGGACGGAGGGGAGAAGGAGACAGCGCAGAGGGCGGCCCGCCTGCGCAGATCGGCCAAGGTGGCCTGGACAGATTCCAACGACCCGCGATACTCCCAGTTGTTCACTTGCTCCCGGTAGAAACGGGGCAAATCTTCGAGTTTCACCTCGGTCTGGTCCACCACAGTCGAAAGCGGCAGGTTGAAGACCGGCTCCGGCACGCCCCGGTAGAGCGCGACGACTTGCTGGTCCGGGCCGATGTAATACTGCTGCTGGGTGTAGCCGTACCAGAGGCCGAAGCCACCGGCCAGCAAGATCAGCGGCACCGCGATCGCCACCAGCAGCCGTACCCAAGTGATTCTGCGGTGCCGGGCGGTCGGCGCATAGCGCATTCGTTCGGCTGCGGTGGGGTCCGGCCGGGGTTCGGCCAACTCCGTCAGGGCGAGTTCGCCAGTCGTCTCCACCGACTCCTCGACGTTGATCTTCGCCGCCGCGCCAAAAACTTCAGCCGCACCGTCCGCCGCACCGGCAACCACGTCAGCCAAGAGGATGGAGATGTTGTCCTGCGCGCCCTCGGCGTAGACCTTGTTGAGCAAGTGCTCGACCACGTCCGCGCGCTCCCCCGCGATGCTGGCTTCGATCTCGGCGTCGGTGATCATTCCGCACAGGCCATCCGAGCAGACCAGGATCCGATCGCCCTCGGCGGCTGGGATGATCTCCAAATCCGGCATGTGCTGTGGCAGGCCGCTGATCACGCGCAGGATCAGCGAACGATGCGGATGGGTGAGCGATTCCTCCTCAGTGATCCGGCCATCGTCCACCAAGGTCTGCACGAAGGAATGGTCATGGGTGAGCCGGGAGAGCTTGCCCTCCCGGTAGAGATAGGTGCGCGAATCGCCGATATTGACGATGCCGTAGTGCTGCTGGTCGAACATGATCCCGGTCGCCGTGGAACCCATGCCGTCCAATTCGGGATCGGACTCAACCAATTCAGCGATGGCATCGCTGGCCCGGTCGACCGCGTTGGAGAGCGCCTGCAACATCTCATCGCCGCAATACCGCCCGTCGACCCGAGCCATCTCCCGGATGACCACTGCGGAGGCCAGGTCTCCGGCGGCGGCCCCGCCCATGCCGTCAGCGACGATGAGCAGGTTCGGGGAGGCGTAGGCCGAGTCCTGGTTGTTCTTTCGGACCAGGCCGATCTCGGAATGCCCCAGCCAGCGCAGCGCCAAGTCCGGGCTCGCGGGCAGCAATTCTTCGCTCACTTCTCCACCGCCATCATCGTCCGCCCGATTCGCAAGGTGTCGCCGACGCCGAATGGAGTGGGCGCGGAAATCCGCTGGCTGTTCACATAGGTGCCATTGGTGGAGCCCAGGTCCTCCAGCAAGTATCCCTGCGTGCTCTTGACTATGCGCGCGTGCTTGGTGGAGACGTAGTCATCGTCCAGAACCAGTTGGCACTCCGGTGCGCGACCGATCAACACCTCATCGGTGAGCGGGACGACGATACCGGCTTGAGCGCCGTGGGTGACCTTGACTGCCTTCGGCCAGGCTTTCCGCACCCGGCGCTGTTTGCGGCTCAGTCTTCGTCCGTCAGCGGTCAGTTGTGACGCGTCCACTTTCCGGCCGAAAAGATCGGTGCGGATGATATTGCCGGTGAAGATGACGAAGAGCCAAAGTAGGGCCAGATAACCCAGCTTCATTCCTACGATGACTAGTTCAGACATCACTTGCCTGTCGATACGATGGTGGCTGAGGTGTTGCCGATTGTGATCTGGCTTCCCAAGTGTAGCGGTGCCGACTTAACTTTTTGCCCGTCCACACTGATGCCGTTGGTCGAACCCAGGTCCTCGATCGTGACGGTGGCTTGAGCGCCGTGGCCTTGCACCAGGATTCGCGCGTGTTGCCGGGAGATGCCGGGGTCGTTGATCCGCAGGTCCGCCTCAGTGCCGCGTCCGATGACAAGCACCGCGTCGTTGAGCGGATGCCGGTAGCCGTTCACCTCGATTGCCAGCGCGCCAGGCTTTGCGAACAGGGGTTCGTCGACCACCTCGACTCCGGCCACTGCCGCCGAAGTCACCTTGAACCGCCCTATCGGCAGCTTGGCGTTCTCGGCGTACTCGATGGTGACCGGGCCGTTGAAGATATAGCCGCGCTCGGCGGCGTAATTGTGCAGTTCGGCGGTGACCTCGGCGTTCAACGTGCTTGAGTACGGCGAGAGTCGGCCGAAATCGTGGGTGGAGAAGGCGATATGGAATTCGTTCGGCACCAATTTGCGATCGCGGCTGAGCAGCTTGGCCTCACTGTCCAATTCCCGCTGCAACCTGGCAGTGATCTCCACCGGTTGCACATCGCCCCTGAATGCCCTTGCGAACACTCCGCCGACGGCATTCTCCAGCTTCTTCTCGACCGAATCGAATACTCCCACTGGCCCCTCCTATCGAATTAGCGTTCCGACTCCAAGGCTACCGTCCTAACCCGCACTAACCCTACTTGGTAAGGGAGTAATCAAAGCTCGTTGGCTATGCAGTCGTACGTAGACTCTGTACGCCTTGTTGAGGCGAATCAATTCTTCCTCACTTGGCCTGCCGAGAAGATTTGGCGAACATCGTTCGCCAAATCTCTCCCACCAGATCAATCGACAGTTGCTGGAGTCGAGTCGGCACCGTCAGTGCCAACTGTCTCCGATCTGTCCGTGCTGGCGAAGGTCTTCCCGCTGCCTTGGTCGGCCTATATCCGGCTAATGTCTGTTCAATCGTCTGCGGCGCGAGATTTCTATGAGACAGAGGCGCTGCGCAATGGCTGGACTGTGCGGCAACTGACCCGGCAGATCAACTCTATGTTCTATGAGCGCATCGCCCTGTCCAAGAATAAGGCTGCCATGCTCACGAAGGGTGGGGAAGCAGAGCCGGGTGATGTGATCACACCCGAAGAGGCGATCAAGGATCCGTTCGTGTTGGAGTTCCTTGACTTGAAGGACGAGTACTCCGAGTCCGAGTTGGAAGATGCCCTCATCACACATCTGGCGGACTTTCTGCGCGAACTCGGTGATGACTTCGCTTTCCTGGCTCGGCAACGCAGGCTTCGTTTGGATGACAGGTGGTTCCGGGTTGATCTCGTATTCTTCCACAGGACGCTGCGCTGCCTGTTGCTCATTGACTTGAAGACAGGCCGCT
>JAISCH010000230.1 GCA_031265725.1 Propionibacteriaceae bacterium | reverse complement strand
CCCATCTCGCTGCACCTGAGCTACATCCCACAGGCTTTGGCTCCGACGCTGCTGCCGCAGCGCTTGGAGGCTGAACAGTTGTGCGTCGTCCTGGCTGAGGATTTCAGCCTGTCCAGCGCCAATGTGGTGGAGACTCTGGAATCCGTCTTGGCCACCACCGCTGAGGCCAAACTGCTCGGTGTCGAACGACGCTTCCCGCTGCTGCTGCTAACCGACAGCTATCGTTCCGCCAATGGGCGAATCTTCGAGCACACCCGAGTCCTCTTCCGTGGCGACAAGGTGAAATTACACTTCGAATACGGCGCGCGCAGTTGAAGCCTTATCCAGCTAGACGACGCGAACGATCTCGCTCAACTCCCGCCTGACCTGGTCGCGGTGCGGGTCTTCGGAGCGATAGCCGAGTGCCACCATGACCGCCAGTCGGTCGGTCTTCAAATCTAATTGCCCCGCATCAGCCAGCGCCTGCTCGGCAGCCGAATAGACCAGGCCCTCCAGCGGACAGGACTCGACGCCGATGAACGCGGCGGCAGTGCACAGGTTGGCCATCGCTATATACGCCTGTCGGGCGGCATAGTCGAAGATCGCCCGGTCATTTTCGAGGCCAAGTTTCTCAGCGAGGAATGATCGGAAGCGGGTGAAGCGCTGTTCGATGTCATCGGCGGGGTAGCCGCGAACGTCCACATTCATGTGCCGGAAATGGGACGAGTCCTCGGCCAGCACTTTGGCCGTCTTCGCGGTGAAGGCGATGATGTGGCTGGCCCGCAACTGGGCTTGTGGGAGCAGGGCCTCCAGGTGGAGCCTTTCGCGCAGTTCCGGGGATTCGATGACCAGGATGTTCCACGGCTCCAGGCCGTTGGAACTGGGGGAGAGCCGCGCCGCCTCAAGCAAGTAATCGAAATCTTCGGCGGGGATGCGACGGTCGGGATCGAAGGCTTTGATAGCGCGCCGGAAGCGCATAGCTGCCAAAAAGACTTCTTTGGGGTCTGTCGTAATGTCATGTCCAGATTGCATATCAGCATCCTAGACCACCCCCAACAGTGCCTCCCGATACACCAACCCACAAAGTTTCTCGCTACAACTACCCAAGAAAGTGTCATCCACCGCTATCCTCGTCCCCTTTCCATCCTCACTTCCCTCCATACCCTCTCTTCCTTTCCTGCTCCCAGCTATCTCACCCACCTTCATTCCTTCACTCTCTCATCCCCATCTCTCCCAGCTAACTTTTTGGGACAAACTCGCAGTAAGGCCTTGCTCGGGTGCTTTATCGCGGGAAACTGGCACGCTCACTTTGAGTTTGTCCCATTCCCCTACTTCTCTCCCACGTTGGTGAGCCATTGACAGTTGGGACACTTGACTATAGGTTGTATATACAAGACCGTAAAGGATCGTAAGACAGGGGAGTCAAGATGAGCACTGTGAACTATCCGGCCAATTCAGGTCGTCGCGCCGAGGTTAGCTATTCCATAGCCGGATTGGGTGCCGCTCCAGTGGAAGGGCAAGAAGCTGATGTGGCTCGTGTCGACAGCGCTTATCTGGAGCGCTCCGACTTTGCTTTCCTGCAGAACCAGGTGAAGTTTGTTGGCGTCACCGCGCGTTTCCACGATGTGCTCAAGACATTCCCAACTCCCGCTGGGCACACTCCGGCGGGCTTCCGGATAGAGACCGAATTGAAGCCAGCCGGGTTGTTGGAGGTCGACTTGGTGCGGGACATCTCCTATGACGTCGATGGTGTGCTGCGCCCCACCACTTTGATCTTCTCCGCTGACTCGGCCAATCCTTACGAAGTGGCTCCGATAGCGCCGCTGCTGGGAAATCTGACCTGCAACCCCGGCATCGTCTATGACCTTTTCATCAACAACCCGAGGGCTAACGTAGACCACAGCTTCAACACCCGCGAAGAGGTCATGGCCGAATTGGGCCGGATCCTTGGCCCTGGCTGCGACATCTCGGTCGAGTTGAACAACCCGTTTGAGCAGGATTTCGGCAAATTGCTGGAAGAGGCCGCCGAATTCAAGGAAATGCTCAGTGAATACCGGGTCGTCATCAAGGTGCCCCATACCGGGCCGGTCAATCAGCACAATGTCAGTCAGTTGTTGGAGGGGGACAAACGTTTCTCGGTGCGTTACGACCAACCGGCGACCGCTGATGCGCTGCGCGGGCACAATCTGGCCCTCAAACTGCGCGAGCATGGTTATCGGATCAACTACACGCTGATGTTCGAGCCTTGGCAAACATCGCTCGCGCTGCAGGCCAAGCCCGCATTCATCAATTCATTTGTCCGGCATCGGGCCAAGGCTTCAGCCGAAATGAAGCGTCTGGTAGATGCCTATAATGCCAGCGACGATCCGGGTTGTCTGACCCAGTTGCGCAGTTATCTGCTGGCCAATGACTACCTGTCTAGCCCAGAGACCGAGCGCCCGCTGTTGGATTGCCTCAAGCTCGCCCGCGACTACTTGAAGTACCGGCACTTCAATGACGATTTCGGCTCCGACGGCCTGGACGGGGTTCGCCGTAACCTGCGTTGGCTGCGCCAGTCGAACCTGCCGGACACCCGGCTGATCATCTGCTCGATGGAAGGGGAGTACAACTATCCCGACATTGACAACCTGCTCAACGACCCGGATTATGCCGACATGATCGACCGAGTGGTGCTCACCGCCGAACCTGGCTACTTGGCCCGCTTCACCTCAGCCAACCAGGTGGTCTCCTATCAGCGCCGTTTCATGAACGCCGCCGCGACAGCAAAGTAGCGCTTCTGACACCTTCCAAAGGTCAGCGCTTGAAAAGCTAGGCTGGGACAAAGAGCGAAGGGAAGCCATGACAAAGATTTGGGCGCACCGGGGGGCCAGCGCGTATGCCCCGGAGAATACGTTGCCAGCATTTGAACTTGCTATCGCCCAAGGTGCCGAAGGGGTGGAATTCGACGTTCAACTCAGCGCCGACAACGAATTGGTGGTCATCCACGATGAGACGTTGGAACGCACCACCGACGGGGCTGGACTGGTGAAGGATCATGACCTGAAGACGCTGAAGCGGCTCAATGCGAATGCGGGACGAGGCGGCGTGCCAGTCCGGATCCCGACGCTAGCCGAAGTGCTGTACTTGTTCGCCCCGACCGAGTTGGACATCAACATCGAACTCAAAACATCCATCGTCGACTATGCGGGCATTGAGGAATTAACGCTGGAGCTGGTCGATACCCTTGGATTGGCTGAGCGGGTGGT
Source organism: Propionibacteriaceae bacterium (assembly GCA_031265725.1). Taxonomy (GTDB): domain Bacteria; phylum Actinomycetota; class Actinomycetes; order Propionibacteriales; family Propionibacteriaceae; genus Propionicimonas. The sequence goes on along the minus strand of JAISCH010000230.1, from coordinate 1,669 downwards.
GCTGTCCTCGTTCAACCACTACACCCTGCACCGGGCGCAGCGGCTCGGCACCGAGTGTGAGATCGCCACACTTTTCACCGATCCCATCTACCAGCCCTGGGAATACAGCAAAGACTTCGGTGCCGCAGCCATCCATCCCTACTTGGGCCACATCACTGCCCAGGCGTTTGTGGGCGAGTCCCATGCCGCTGGCATCAAAGTGCGGCCCTGGGTTGCTGACGAGAGGGCGGACTTGCTCCGAATGATTGGCTGGGGCGTCGACGCGTTGTTCACCGATGTCCCAGATATCGCGCTGGAGGCAAAAGCCGAGTACGCCGCCCAGAGTTGAGCTTGCCGCTGAAAACGGGACAAACTCCGGGTCAGAGTGCCCAATGCGGGCAAATTGGCTGCTGATGCGGAAGCTGGCTTTGAGTTTGTCCCAAAACCAACGAGATGCAACTGGTCGTGTTTAAGTCAGGTTGGCCGTTTGGATTGTCTGGAATGGTTCAAGAGTGGGACAAACTCTGGGTCAGGTTGATGCGGGGCGGGTATTTGACTGCCAGTGCAGAAGTTGGCGTTGAGTTTGTCCCACTGCTATCGGGATGCGGATTCAATGGGCCGCTTTCGAGGCGGGTTGGCGCTCGGGCTATTCGGAAGGGCTAATGCTCTTGATTCGCTAACAAGAAGGGGGCTTTTCGTTCCAGTTCGTCCAGCAGCGCGGGAGCCAGGGTGCGGACGTAGGTCCTGGTCAGATGGTCATCGTCCCAGTAGAGCAGGACGTTGCCGACAATCGGGACGCAAGTGTCGTCTGGACAGATCTGTGGTGTCATATCGAGTGCCGCGACGGTTTTGGGCAGCTCTGGCAATTGGGTGAGCGGATTGGCATTGAGTAGCACGAAATCTCTTTGGGCGGCGCAGTCCGCGGGATTTCTCGCGGCTTCGACACACTCTGGCCGCGAGGTCTCGTAGCGCGGAATGTCCCGGATTGCCAACACGGCGATATCCTCATCGATCAGCCGCTGCCAACCCAGGATTGAGGGCGGATAAAGCGTCTCCAGCTGGCCCACAGCGGTATTCGTGCCCAGGGTGAACACCGCGTCTGGGCGCATGGCGATGATCTCCTCTTCCGCAGCGCTGTTCCAGTCGATGCAGGACTGGTTCGACAGCGCGTCAGGAGTTTCTGGGGCGGCTTTGCCAGAGTAGAGGCAACCAGCCTTGACGATAGCCACAAACGACCAGTTGAGCTGCTTTCCGATCTGGTCCAGCGCGGGCATCCACTGCAAGGTGTGCGAGCCACCGGCGACCACGATCAGCCGTTGCGGATTGACGGTGGCCCCCACTGGATCGCAGATCCGCACATCGCTGAACGCTGGGGAATCCACATGCTCTTGCATGCAGCCGGAGGTGAATTGTTCGGGTTTGTCCTGGTCGGCCACCAACGTGCTTGGGACGAATTGCCCAGGTGGCTCCGTCTGCTCGCCCAGATAGCTCGGGTCGAGCACCAGCGCCCCAGGATATTGCTCCGAATGGATCGCCTGAGTCAATTCCTGCTCTATCCGGGACTGTTGCGCGGCGTTGGCGCCCACCAGGGAGAGCGAGGACGACACTGCCACCGCGAGAATCGCGGCCAGCGCTTTCCAGGGATTCATGCTGCGCACCCAGTCCATCACTGGAGCGGCGATGAGACGAT
>JAISCH010000208.1 GCA_031265725.1 Propionibacteriaceae bacterium | reverse complement strand
AATCCCGACCGGGCATCGGCGACCAGCATCGTCGCGGACTGTTTGGCGGCGTCGAAAGCCAGCACATTGAGGTTGACGAACTTCACTTCGGGATTGGCGAAAACGGTATTGGACGCGGTGGTGAAGTCTGAGTAGCGGGTGCCCACCCCAATGACCAGATCGGCCTCGGCGGCGAGGGTATTGGCCGAGCCAGCCCCAGTGGAGCCGACCCCGCCGACAGCCAACCGGTGATCGAAGTTGATCGCGCCTTTACCGGCCTGGGTGTCCGCCACCGGGATGCCGGTCTGAGTGGCGAAATCGCGCAAGGCCTGGTCGGCCTCCGAGTAGACCACGCCACCGCCAGCGACCAGCAACGGCCGTTTGGCAGCTTTGATCGCCGCCACCGCCCGGGCCAACGCGGCCGGATCGGGAGCGGGACGAGCGATATGCCAAACCCGCTTGGCGAAGAACTCCACTGGCCAGTCGTACGCCTCGGCTTGGACGTCTTGGGGCATGCAGACTACCGCCGCCCCAGTCTCAGCCGGATCGGTGAGGACGCGCATCGCGCCCAACAGCGCCGGGATCAACTGCTCCGGACGATTGATCCGGTCCCAGAAACGGGAGACCGGCTTGAAGGCGTCGTTAACCGAGATATCCAGGCTGCGCGGATCCTCAAGCTGCTGCAACACCGGATCGGGAGCACGAGTCGAGAAAATATCGGAGGGGAATAGCAGCACCGGAAGTCGGTTGGTGGTGGCCAGCGCCGCCCCGGTGATCATATTCGTCGCACCCGGGCCGATCGAGGTCATCACCGCGAAAGTGGACAGCCGATTGTTCTGTTTGGCGTAGCCAGAAGCGATATGCACGGCTCCTTGCTCATTCCGCACCAGCACATACGGCAGATCGACAGCCGCCTCGCGCAATACGTCGGCTTGCAGCAACGCCTGGCCGAGGCCGCAGACGTTACCATGCCCGAAGATGCCCAGACTGCGCGGGATGAAGCGGTGCTCAACCCCGTCGCGTTCGGAATATTGATTCGCTAAAAATCTGATCGTGGCCTGGGCCACAGTCAGCCGGATGGTCTCAGCCATGCGAGTCTCCTCAGCGTCAGGGTGCCGGAATCAGCACGTCGCGGACCAGTTGGTCGAGTTCTTCGTCAGCGCCCAAGAACTGCCGCAGGGTGCGCCGGGTGGCGCCGAAGGAATCGAACTCGGCTGGAGTCAGACCGTCCACGTCGTAGGAGCGACGGAACTCCGGCAATTGCTCATACATGGTGTCCACGATCCGGGCCTCGACCGGAATGTCCATCCGGTCAACCGGGTCGATGCCGGAAGCCTGGAAGCGTTGCTGCCAAGCGAATGGCGGCGAGAGCACCAGATTGCCACCGACGAATTCAGTCCACTGCAGAGCGTTGCGGTAGGCGGCGACCAATAGCCTGGGACGCAGGCCACGGGCGTTGAATTCGGCGTAGGCCTTCTTCACCACGGCCACACCGGCCCACTCCAGATAGCCGGGATCGAAGCAGCGCTTCTCCTTGTTGTAAACGGCCTTCAGCCAGTCGTCCAAGCGACCGACCATGATGGTGACCACCGGACCCATTGTGGAGGTGTCCAGACCCTCGGCCTCCCGGCGGCGCAGGCCGCGTTCGATCGCCTCGGCGGTGGCGACTGCCTGGGCCACGGTGAACGACACCGTCACGTTGATGCTGACTCCCCGGTAGCTGGCGTCCTCGATCGCTTCCACTCCAACGCTGGTGGCGGGCACTTTGACGATGATGTTCTTAGTCAGCGAACTGAAGTAGGCCGCCTGATCGGCCAGCGCCTTGGCATCACGGGCCAGCCGGGGGTCGGTCTGCATCGACAGCCGCCCGTTATAGCCGTGGTAACGCTCGAATGCCGGTTCCAGCAATTCAGCCGCTTCGAGGGATACCTCCTCGACGACCTTCCAGCCGATTTGCGACTCGGAGGCCGTTGGCATCGCCGCGCCCAACTCGGCGATCCGCGCCGTCCATTTGGGCAAGTCGGCCCTAATGGCCGCCAGGGCGATGACCGGGTTGCAAGTGGCTCCGACCGCGCCGAAGGAAATCGACTGCTCCAACTCGGTGAGGGTGGCAGAATCGTTCCACAGCGCAGTCGGGCCGCGCTGAGTCATCTGCGCCAGGGGTGACAGTTTGTCAGTCATAAGAGTCCTCTTCTTCGAGGCAGCTAGTCGGGTGATTACCAGTGGTACACGCCGCGAATCGCTCACGCGCTACCTGGAACCAACGCTAGTGCCGCATTTAGCTCAGGTCCATTCAACTCCAGGTAAGACCATCAGTCAACCTAATGTCCTAACATTTTTCCAAATAGGGCGAAAATCGTGCTATTGGGCGCGAATCTCGTCCACTCGCACCGGACGGCGCTCAGTGTAGGAGACGCCCAGCGCCTCGCAGACATAGAGCGCTTCCAAGGCGTCGTCCACCAGCGCCGGAGAGGTGATCTCCCCAGCGGCCACCCGGACGAATGCGGCCAACTCGGCCGTATAGGCGGCATGGAAGCGCGGATAGAAGGCCGGGTGCGGTTGGCCATCGGGGAAAGTGACGCCCGGCTCTGCGGAGACCAGCGCGGTGTGCGCGTCCAGGCCGACCGCCCGCGAGCCAGCGGTGCCAGCGATCTCCATCCGAACGTCATAGCCCGCGCCGTTGTAGCGGGACAACTGCAAGGTGGCCAAGGTGTCGTCGTCCAGTTTGAGCAGTGCGGCGGCCTCGTCCACATCACCGGACTCAGCGAAGAACGCCGCCCCGCGATTGGCTCCGTAGGCGAAGACTTCCACCACTTCGTGCCCGCTGACCCAACGCAGCGCGTCAACGTCATGAATGCCGCAATCCTTGAAGATTCCCCCAGAGTTCGGCACGAAATCAGGACTCGGCGGCTGCGGGTCACAGGTCAACATATGCGCCCGGCGCAATTCGCCCAACTCCCCGGCGCGCAATGCCGCCCTGGCGGCGACGTAACCGGCATCGAAACGGCGCTGGAAGCCGAGCTGCACCTGGGCTCCGCCAGCCTTGACCGCTGCGATGACCGAACGAGTCGTCGGCACATCGAGGGCAATCGGCTTCTCACAGAAAGTGGGCACCTTGGCAGCGGCGGCCTTCAGCAACAATTCCGCATGGGTGGAGGTCGGCGTCGCTATCACCACGCCGTCCGTCGCCTGGAATGCCTCGTCCACGCCGCAATACTCAGCGCCTAGCTCGGCGGCGGCCTGGGCGGCCCGAGCGGGGTCGTTGTCGGCCAACACCAATTCCGCCACTGCCGGTTGGTCTTTGACGACTTGGGCGTGCTGTAGGCCGATCCGGCCCACTCCGATAACTGCGATGCGCAGAGCCTGAGCCATGCTGCGTCCTTTCTGAGTTTGTCCTCCGCGCTGTGGCCCCACCTTGTTTATTAGGAGGGGCCACAGCGTGTTGGGATACTGGCCACCTGGAGATGGCCTTGTGGTTGATTACTATCGACTCCTGCGGAGTCTCATTAACTCAATCGGTTCGGAAACGAAAGCGAGCTTTCGTTTCACTCACCTCAATCGTTACTGTTGACCGAGGACCGCGACTACCTCGGGAGAGCTAAGGTTGTCGGCGGTGTACCAGACGGACTCAGAGATGATCTCCTTCTGGGTGGGCATGGTGCCCTTGGCGGCGTCCACCAAGACCTGCACGGTCTTGTAGCCGATGCCGCCAGGATTCTGCGTCACCGCGCCGGTGATCTTGCCTTCCTTGACCAACTTGATCTCGTCCGGAGAGGCATCCACACCGATCACCTTGATCTGAGCGCTCAGGTTGCGGCTGGCTACCTCTTCGGCGATGGCGATGACAGAGTCGTCATCAGTACCGAAGAATCCGACCAAGTTGGGATGAGCGGTCAGGATGCCGTTCGCCTTGTCGCGGGACTTGGCCTGGTCGGACTCGCCGTTCTGGGTGTCGACGATCTTCATCTCCGGGGCCTTCTCGGCGATGTACTCGGTGAAACCGTCGCGGCGGTCGGCGGCAGTACCGACCTCTCCGTGAGCGATGATGGCGATATCGCCCTTGCCCCCGGTTAGCTCCACCAAGCGCTCGGCGGCCATAGCGCCGATGGCCTTGTTATTGGAGGCGACCGTGGCGATCGGGATATCGGAAGTCTTCACTGGGGTGTCGAATGCCACCACTGGGATACCGGCAGCCTTGGCCGCGTCCAAGATTGGCGGAGCGCCGTCCTGAGCGCCGTCCTGCGGGGCGAAGCCGATACCGGCCGGCTTCTCGTTGACAGCGGTCTGCAACTGGTTGAGCTGCTTGTCGCCTTCGCTCTCAGTGTCCGGGCCGAGGAAGGTGACTTCCACTTTCAAATCGGTGGCGGCTTGCATAGCGCCATCTTTCACAGCGGTCCAATAGTCGGAGGCATTGGCTTTGGCGATCAGGGCAATCTTCAGTTTGCCTGCGGGAGCGTCGCCTGTTGGATCGCCACTGGTGTTGCCAGACGGCTCAGGTGCGCCAGCGCACGCCGCGAGGGTGCATAGCGCTGCCACAGCAGCGGCAATTTTGACAAAGCTAGTCATAAAGTTCTCCTTATAAGTGATTCGGATTGGGGATAGGTGAACCGGGCGCCGAGCTGGCTGACCGGCGTTTGCGGAGGCTATTCCTCCTTGCCGCCCCGTCGCATAATGTCGACGAAGACGGCAATCAATACAACGATGCCCAAGACCACTTTCTGCCACTGGTCTTGAACACCCATAACTGTCAAACCATTGAAAATGGTCTGGATGGTCACGGCTCCGATGACCGCGCCAAAAACAGAGGCACGGCCACCGCGCAGCGAAGTGCCGCCGATGACTGCTGCCGCGATGGCGTACATCTCATAGCCCTGGCCCAAGGTGGGGTTGGCTGAGGACAGCCTGGAAGACATAAGAATGCCGGAGATGCCGGTGAACGCGCCGCAGATGACGTAGGCCAGAACTTCCCAACGCGGGGTGTTGATCCCGGAGATTCGAGTGGCTTCCTTGTTGGAGCCGATGGCCAAGGCATAACGCCCGACCACGGTCTTGTTCATCACCACACCGGCGATGACGGCCAGCACCAACAGGATCAAGACGGCATTCTTCAAACCGGGGACGAACGGCTCGCCCATGGCGATAGCGTTAAAGCCCGCCACGTCACGCAGCGAGACGGTCTTGCCACCGGCGAGCACCAGGCCAGCGCCCCAACAGACCATCATCATCGCCAAGGTGGCGATCATCGGCTGCATCTTCACATAGGCGATCAGCGATCCGTTGATCAGGCCGAGCAGTGCGCCAGCGAGCACCCCGCCGAGGACGCCCAGCCAGATCGGCAGTCCGAGACTCGACATCAACAGACCGGCAATGACCGAGGTCGCCGCCATGCCCATGCCCGGCGTCAAGTCGATGCCGCCAGTGGCGATGACGAAGGTAAGCCCTATCGCCTGGATAGCGGTGACCACCGAGGCGAGCAGCAATTGCGAGATGTTGTCCCAACTGATGAAGCTCGGACGCATCAATGAGAAGAACACGGCCAGCAGCACCAACGTGATCAGCACCATCCCCTGCTGGATGAACCCGCGATAGCGTTCGGGGATGATCCCCTTCTTCTCGACAACCTCCATATTGGAGACTTGAACCTGCGTCACGCGCTCTCCTCGCTTTCTGGATTATTGAATTGAGTGGCGAACTCCATGATGTTCTCCTGAGTGGCCTCGGCATTGTTCATCACGCCGGTGATCCGCCCGTCGCACATCACCACGATCCGGTCGGACATTCGCAGCACCTCTTCCAATTCGGAAGAGATCATGATGATCGACTTTCCGCTGTCAGCCAAGCGGCGTAACAGGTCGTAAATCTCCTGTTTGGCGCCCACATCGATGCCTCGGGTCGGCTCGTCGAAGATCAGAATGTCGCAGTCGCGCTCAAGCCACTTGGCGAGGACGACTTTCTGCATATTTCCACCGGAGAGGTTGCGTAAGATTTGGCGCACGCTCGGCGTCTTGATATCCAAAGCCCGCACATGCCGCTCGGCGGCTTCCGCCATTTTGGCGTCCTCAAGCAATCCGAACTTCACAAATCTCGGCAACGATGTCAGCGCGATATTGTTGGTGACGCTCTGGGAGAGGATGAGGCCGAAACGCTTGCGGTCCTCGGACAGATAACCGATGCCCAACCGGACGGCGTCGGCGGGCTTGTCGATATTCACCACTTCGCCGAATGCCGTGATCGTCCCAGCGGTCTTGGGATCGGCGCCGACGAGAGCACGGGCGGTCTCGGTGCGGCCAGCGCCCATCAGCCCGGCGAAGCCGAGAATCTCACCCTTGCGCAATTGGAAGCTCACGTTCTTCAACAGGGCCTGAGTGGACAGGCCCTCGACCGTGAGCACTGGCTCGGTAGGGTCTTTCGGCTCGGGCCGCACCCCGGATTGTATTTTGCGACCGACCATCAACTGAATCACGTCGCTGATCGCCAACTCCGCAGCGGGACGGCTGTCCACGAATTGCCCGTCCCGCAGCACGGTGATCTGATCGCAGATTTCCTTGATCTCTTCCATCCGATGCGAGATGTAGACGACTGCAGTTTTCTCGTTTCGGAAATTACGGATGATCCGGAACAGGGTCCGTACTTCGGCTGTGGTCAGGGCGGCTGTCGGCTCGTCCATGATCAGGATGTGGGAGTCGAACGACAGCGCCTTGGCGATTTCGACCATCTGCTGCGCCGCCACGCTCAACCGTCCGACCTGGGTGTGCGGATCGATTGGTACGCCGAGCCGGTCGAGCAATTCCTGCGCCTGCGCGTTCAGGGCGCGGTCGTCGGTGATGCCGCCAAGAACCTTCGGCTCGCGGCCGATGAAGATGTTCTGCGCGACGGTGAGGTGGTTCATCAGGAAGAATTCCTGGTGGATCACGCTGATGCCGAGTTGATGGGCTTGGAGCGGGTTCGGGATGGTGACCGGCTTGCCGCCCAACAACAATTCGCCGCCGTCTGGCTGGTACAGGCCAGCGATGATCTTCATCAGGGTGGACTTGCCCGCGCCGTTCTCTCCGCACAGCGCATGGATTTGGCCCGCCCGAAGAGTAAAGTCGACGTTCTCCAGCGCCTTCACCCCTGGGAATATCTTGGTGATCCGACGAGCCTCAAGCAGCACAGCTCCAGCTTGCGACCGGGTGGTATCCGCCTCCAGGCTTGTAACTGTCATTCCAGCTCCCTTGCCGTTTCCACTCATCCCACTCACTTGAGACGATAGCAGGACTAGCCTGCCCAACCTGC
>JAISCH010000298.1 GCA_031265725.1 Propionibacteriaceae bacterium | reverse complement strand
TTCATCAGCATGAATGAGCCGGTCCCGTAGGTGTTCTTGGCCATCCCCGGCTCGAAGCAGGCTTGGCCGAAAGTGGCGGCCTGCTGGTCGCCCAGCGCGCCAGCAATGGGCACTCCGGGCAGCAACCCCTGTGCCCGGCCATAGCCGTAGAATTCGGCGGATGACTTGATCTGCGGCAGCAATTCCAGCGGAATGCCCAAGTCAGCGGCGATTTCTGCATCCCAACGCAGAGTACGCAGGTCCATCAGCATAGTGCGGGACGCATTGGTCACATCGGTCACATGGACGCCACCGGCCGGTCCCCCGGTGAGGTTCCAGATCACCCAGGAGTCCATCGTCCCCGCGAGCAGACGACCGGCGGCTGCAGCTTCCCGGGCACCGGGAACGTTGTCCAGCAGCCAGCGGATTTTGGGACCGGCGAAGTAGGTGGCCAGCGGCAGGCCGACCCGGGACTGGTACCGCTCCCGTCCGTAGCCAGCGGCCAATTCGGCGCAAAGCTGCTCAGTGCGAGTGTCCTGCCAGACGATAGCGTTGTGGATCGGCTCGCCGGTCTCCTTGTTCCAGATCAGCGCGGTCTCGCGTTGGTTGGTCACCCCGATGGCCGCGATATTGGCCCGGTTCAGGCTGGCTTTGGCCAGCGCCTCCGCCACCACCTCGCGCACGTTGACCCAAATCTCGGCGGCATCGTGCTCCACCCAACCGGCTTGCGGGAAGATTTGCCGATGCTCTTTCTGACCGCTGGAGACGATGCCTCCGCCGTGATTGAAAATGATCGCCCTGGTACTCGTCGTGCCTTGGTCGATTGCCAGCACGTATTGGTCGCCCATCTCAGCCTCCTTGCCTCCGGAGTTAGGTTAGCCGCAAAAGTGTCGTCGCCTCCCGGTGTTTAGGCAACAGTAGGCCAAATCTCGGGCGGAAGTGGAATAATTGCGTTGCTTTGCGCTGCGGTAGAGACAAGTTGGCAGCGGGACTGATAATTTGTGAACGCATGCAGTAAACCCTATGAACGAATGTGCAGAGTCGATGCCAGACCGTTATGACGAGATGTACCAGGCCGCTTCTCGCTACTACATCCAGGGCGAGACGATGGAGTCCATCGCGCACCAATTGAAGCTTTCCCGTTCGTCGGTGTCCCGGCTGCTGAAGGTGGCCCGCGAGATAGGGCTGGTGCGGATCAGCCTGGCCGATTGGGTGGGTTCGCATTCCCCGTTGGCGGCCACCTTGGGCGATGCCTTCAATATCCGGGTGCATATGGTGGCTGTCCGGGATACCAACAATGAGAATCTGCGCTTCGAGCAAGTGGCGAAACTGGCCGGGCAATTGCTGACCGAGGCGGTTGGCGACCATCAGCTTATCGGGGTGGCTTGGGGCGTCACCGTGGCCCGGGTGGTACGGCATGTGGCGCGCCGTCCGTTGGTCGGCTCGGTGGTGCTGCAGATAAACGGCGGGGCGAACGCGCATTCTTTCGGGATTCCCTATATCGGTGAGATTCTGCAAACGCTCGGGGACGCCTTCGACTCGCAGGTCATCCATTTTCCAGTGCCAGCTTTCTTCGATTACGCCGCCACCAGGGAGGCGATGTGGCGGGAGCGCTCAGTGCAGCACGTCCTTGGGTTGCGGGACCGGCTCGACTTGGCGGTTTTCGGCGTCGGCTCTTTCTACGCCACGGTGGCCTCACATGTGTATTCCGCTGGTTATCTCTCGGCTAGCGAGATCGACGCGCTGGCTGCTGACGGTGTGGTCGGAGATGTTTGCACGGTATTGCTGCGGGAGGACGGCTCCTTTAGCGATGTGGCCTGCAACGAACGTTCCACCGGACTCACCCCGCAGGAATTGCGCCGAGTCCCACGTCGGCTCTGCGTCGTCGCTGACCCGGCTCGGGCAGCGGCCATCCTCGGCGCGCTGCGTGCCGGTGTGGTCACCGACCTGATCTGTGACGAGAGCACTGCCCGCGCGGTGGCTGACCGGGCTGGCCTGTAAACCGGGCTCGACCCCCGTTCCGCAAGGCACCCTCAGCGAAGAGGCGTGCCTGTAGTTCGCGGGCAGAAATATGACCCTAGCGACGTTCGTTAAGCCTTGGTACGATGATATATAATCATTATGAGGAAGTTTTAATATGTTATATTCATCGCCGGAGATTGGCGAGGCCGAAATGGCTGTCATAGCCAGGATTGCCGAATTGAGGCAGAAGCTGCGCTACGTTATCCGTGAGCCAAAGTGTTGGGTCGGGTCGTTGCGGCGGTTGTCGTTCGCTAGAAACCTGCAGAATTCCAATAATATCGAAGGCTTCAACTCCACGCTAGACGATGCTGCTGCCGTCGTCGTCGGCGAGGAGCCGCAAGGGGTTGACGAGGAGACTCGGGCTGCCTTGGAGGGATGCCGCGAAGCGATGACCTACATCTTCCAGCGAGTCGAGGACGAGGATTTCTCCTGCAGCATCGATTTCATCAAGAGCCTGCACTTCATGATCACCAACTACTCCATCCAGAACCGCCCCGGCCGTTGGCGGGAGGGTGCGATCTACGTGACCAGCCCTACCAGTGGCGAGATCATCCACACCGGGGTCGACATTGATGAAGTGCCGGCACTGATGGACGAACTTGTCGGCTATGTCAACACGACTGCTGATGAATTGCTGGTGCGCGCGGCGTTGTTTCAGCTCAACCTGACCATGATCCACCCCTTCCGGGCTGGAAATGGCCGGATGGCACGCTGCCTGCAGAGCTTTGTGCTGGCCAACGGGGGCTTATGCTCGCCGATCTTCCTGAGCATCGAGGAATACCTGGGGCAACACATCCAGGATTACTACAACGTCTTGCAGGAAGTCGGGCGGGGAAGCTGGCGGCCCGCAATGGACACGCTGCCCTGGATTCGTTTCTACCTCACTGCGCATCTGCGCCAAACTGCCACGCTCCATCGACGCGCCAAGGAGGCAGAACGTCTCTGGATGGATATGGAACTCTTGGTGGGATCAAGGCCGGATCGCCAGTTGATCGCCCTGAACGACGCGGCAATGGGATTGCGCATCCGGCGGGCCATTTTCATGCGATTCGCCCAGGAGGCCGGAGAGGAAGTGTCCGAACAGACCGCTGGACGCGACCTCAAAGCGCTTGTCGATGACGGCCTCTTGGAGTCCAAGGGCGAGAAGCGCGGCCGCTACTATGAGGCTTCAGACAAGGTTGCTGCAGTGTGGCGAGCCATCACACAGACCCGCGACCCCCTGGAGACCGCCGACCCATTCCAGCTAGTGCGCGATTAAGCCGTGTGTGATCCCCAGCGGCTCTTTTCGGGGGGTGGGGCTGGGTTTATTCTTTTGCTATGACGGAATCGCGGTTGCGAAGTGCGGCTAAGCGGCAATCGGAATTGCTGGCGCTGATCCGGTCTGCTAGTGGTGGGCTTTTGGTAGCCGGACTTGCTGGGCGATTCGGGGTCTCGTTGGAGACGTTGCGGCGCGACCTGCGGTCGTTGGAAACCCAGGGGACGATCACGCGCGCGTATGGCACTGTGCAGGCCAACGAATCGGGGGCTTTTGAGACGGCGCTGAGTGAGCGCGCCGACTCCAACGTCGCTGAAAAGGAACGGATCGCTGAGGCCGTAGTTGCCCGCTTGGGCGAGGCGCAGACGCTCTATATCGATGAGGGTTTCAACCCCTCTTTGGTGGCCAAGAAGCTGCCGGAGGACCGGCAACTCACCGTCGTCACCCCGTCGCTGCCGATAGCGATGATCCTGGTCGGAAAACCGAATATCAAACCGATCATCCTGGGTGGCCGGGTGCGCTCCAACACCCTCGGTGTGGTGGACGAATGGGCTTCGGAAATGCTGTCCAGGCTCACCATCGACTTGGCCATCCTGGGTGCCAATGCCGTGTCGATTGACCGGGGCATGTCCACCCCCGATCCAGCGGTAGCGGTCATCAAACGGGCGGCAGTGCAAGCCTCAATCCGTCGTTTCTTCATCGGGGCGCACAATAAATTCGGGCTGGCATCCTTCGTCCGTTTTGCTGATATTTCCGATTTCGAGCTTTTGATCACCGGCCGTGAATTGTCTGTGACAAGGGCGAAAGCCTTTCGCGGCACCGGAACGTCGCTGCTTCGCGTCTGAGTGCGAAGCTGGCCCATAACGGTCATCAACCGGGCGATTCAGCATGAGGAAACCGCTCTTTCTATGACCGTTCTGCCTGCTTTCATGGATTTGTAGATACGCGTCGAAGGAGCTGCGATCATGAGCCAGGCCCAGCCGATAACTCTCAGCACCCCCAGCGGTCCGATCCAGGGCTGCCGCTTGGACGGCATAGCCCACTTCCGGGGCATTCCATACGCCGCGCCGCCAGTCGGTGAGTTACGCTTCGCCGCGCCAAAACCGCTGCGGCCCTGGAGCGACCCACTGGAAGCGACTCAGTACGGACCCATCTCGCTGCAAGACATCGACCCGCTCCCGATGACCCTGCCTGGAACCGAAAACAACTTTTACGCACCGGGTATCAAGACCAGTGAGGACTGCCTCTCGTTGAACGTAATCACC